>JBGSUZ010000165.1:0-2526 GCA_041753235.1 Acidaminobacteraceae bacterium | reverse complement strand
TTCCGCGACCTGAGCAATTGCCAAATTAATCTGCTGTATCGCAACGGACTCATCTTGAGAAGCCGAAGATATTTGTGCAATGGACTCAGAAATTCGGTTAATCCCCTGTGCCATTTGTTGCAAAGCTTCTGAAGTTTGCTTGGCAATGAGCTCCCCACCGTCAATTTTACTTAAAATCGATTCTATCATATCCGTTGTTTCCTTAGCTGCGTTGGCACTTCTTGCAGCTAAGTTTCTAACTTCTTCAGCCACAACGGCAAATCCCTTGCCATGTTGACCTGCCCGAGCTGCCTCAACTGCCGCGTTGAGTGCCAAAATATTAGTTTGAAATGCAATGTCATCAATGATTTTAATGACCTTTGAAATTTTAGTAGAAGACTCACTGATTTCTTTAATGGCAAGCATCATCTCCACCATTTCTGCCTGTCCCTTTTCAGCATCGCTTGTCACCCGATTTGCGTCTTTAAAAGCGGCTTCCACATTGTCGCTGCTCTGAATAATTTTTTTGCTTGTGTGCGCTACCGTTGCGGATATTTCTTCAAGAGCGCTTGCCTGTTCTTCAACCCCCTGCGCTAGGTCTTGGTTAAAATTAGACACACATTCTGCATTCAAAGCAATTTCAATTGAAGATGCCTTAATCTCTCGCACTATTTCCAATAAGTTTTGTTGCATCTTGTGAAAAGAGACCGCTAAAGCGCCAATCTCATCTTTTTGGTTAACGACACTGTCCTCTATTTCAAAATCAAGGTTCATATTGGCTATACGGAGTGCCTGCGTTGTTAATTTATTAAGTGGCCTTAAAATAGCACGCCTAGAGAAGGTCGTCAGTGACGCAAATCCGCTGATGGTGAGTATGCCCATTATAACGAGCAAGATGATAATTTTCAGAACGGCGCTATCCATCGCACTTGCCATGAGCTGATTTGTTTCTTTTATTAATACACTATTTTCAGCAACAACCTGATTTTGTAGGGTACTGAGTAAATTTTGATTCTCAATATAATTATTTACCGTTTGCTTAATTTGTTCATTATTAAGCAGTGCTGCTTTGGGCAGTTCTGAGAAGGTGGTATCTTTTAGCGTTTCTGTATCTGCTTTAGCATTTTTAATCATTTCATCGATTAAAGTCATAAACGCTTCTTGGGATTTTTGATCTGCTACTAGTGCATTCAGTTTTATTTGAAGCTGATAATTTAAGTTGGTATTGTTGCTCGCACCTAGAATGACTTGTTTTTCAATGAGTGACAAATCTTCAGTTGTGGAAGCAATCATTTTTGAAACGACTCCTGCTATGTATGCATCTGATTGCTTAATTGAATTGGCAATTAGTAATTCTGTTTCATTTTTTAACGCTGCGTTCTCTGAAAGAATTCGTCCAATATCTTCTACAACTGCTCTTTGACTTTTAAAATTTTGAACAATTTCAGGTTTTGAGCTTACTGTAAGGCCTGTTTCTGCCAAATTGAACCCTTTGAGCATTTCTTCGTAGGGGAGCGCCTTGTTTACAAATGCATTAAATGACCGATCATACTGATTAATCAACCCAGTGGTCCCGATTGCCTGCCTTAATTCCCCATCAATACCTCTCATAATCAATAAAATACCAGAGATAAATGCTATGACTGCCACCGCCGCTGTCACACCTATTATGTGTGTTTTACTGTTAATCTTCATTTTCACGGTTGTATAAATGTATTTGGCTTATTAGTCTTCGTTATAAACAACCTCCCTCCCTTCTTCCATTTAATAAAAGATAGTCATGGAGGATTTATACCCAGAAGTCTAAATTTGCAACTTTCTATTTTATGGGATATTTTCACCTTACCTACCTCGCTTAATCGTGGATTGACGTAAATAAAACCATAGCATAAGCAAAACTACGATAGCCCCACAAGCTATAAAGCCCGCCCGAGGACCGTAGTTGTTAGTTATCCATCCTGCAAACAAATTACCAAAAGGTGTGGAGCCGGCAAAAACTAGCGCATATAAACTCATCACCCGCCCCCTGTATTCATCTTTTGTATTGAGCTGCATTGTAGAATTAGCGGTGGAACTGAATGCAACAAAGCAAAAGCCCGCTATTGCAAGTGTTAGGCTTGCCATGAAGAATGAGTTTGTAAAACCCACTAGCGCCATAAAAATCCCAGTTGCAAGGGGCAACATATAAAGTAGCACTTTTTGTGGTCCCGATTTACTCATAGTCGCAATTGCCATAGCACCCATAAATGAACCGGCTCCCATTAAGGACATTAAAAAACCAAATCCCGTTTCCTGCTGACCTAAAATTACTTTTGCAAAGACAGGAACTAAAACACTGAAATTAGGTATGAATGTACCTACAATTGCAACAATCAGCAGCGTATCAAAAATAATTGGATTATTCACGATATACTCAAGCCCATTTTTAATGTCTACTAGGATCTTACCGCTATTTTTTGACGGTTTCCGAATTGGCAGTGGCTCCATGAGCAATAAGCTAATGGCAACTGCCCCAAAGCTGAGCGCGTTTGTAAAAAAACAAAATGC
>JBGSUZ010000164.1:0-3998 GCA_041753235.1 Acidaminobacteraceae bacterium | reverse complement strand
AATCCAGGTCTCATACCCCACGTTGTCAATGACCTCCGAAAGCACCAATGCCTGTCCTTCACCATAAGGCTGAAGCCTTAAACTAACCGCACCAGCAGTGTCTGACTGTTTGAGTTTATTGGAAATATAACCTACCGCAACACGAAGTTCTGAATTATCCGTTTTATCATGTATCAATCCTTTATATGCACCACTGCCCGAAGCTACAAGTGTTAGCGTTGCCAAACTAAACAGCACCATTAAGCCCATAACCAACGTCATTTCCAGTAATGAATACCCCTTGTCATTTATGTACTTTTTTAGTCGCTCCATTTACGCACCACCTCAATATTAGGCCGAATATTGGCCCCAAGGTACTCGTAGTAATAGTAGTAGGCCCGCTCATTGAGCTGAATACCATAGTTGTCTTCCAAATAGACAACATCCTTAGGGTAGGCACCTTCTAACGCATAACACTGAACGGTAGCTCTCAAAATGGCTTCGTGTACAGCCTCTGCACCTTTGTCATCTGAAAGCGTCCAAAAATCTTCTAGTCCTAGAAACGACAACAGCATAATGGCACCCAGAAAGCTCGAAATAACCAATCCTTTAATATGCCTTTTCTTAAGTATAATGTTCACGTTCACCTGCACCGCCCCCTTTTTAGGCTACCGCAGTCATAATTTCTATAAGTGGCAGCATGACCGTCAACAAAATAACCCCCACCACCAAAGACAGCGCCATTACTAACGCAGGTTCTACGGCAGCTGTAAATTTTTGAAGACTCCTGTTGACCTCATGTTCATAAATCTGATTAATTTTATTGAGCATGCCTTCAAGATCCCCAGTACGCTGACCAATTGCCAGCATGCGAATAAACAGTTCTGGTAACAAATCGATTTGGCGCAGAGCCACTTCAAAATCCTCACCCGCCAGTACCAACTCTCTAGCCTTTAGAATCCGCTTTTCTAAGTAGCTATTTTCCACAATGGGCGCCACCAATACCAAGGCATCGTCTAGTGGAATTCCACCCTGTACGAGAAGCATCAAACCCTGACTGAACCTAGCAGCTGAGATCTTTCTGTAAAGCCACTTTACAATCGGTAGACTCAGTTTTAAAAAGTCCTGACGCAGTTTCCCTCTTTCCGTTTTAAAGTAGAAAAAAGGGGCAATTATAAGCACGAACAGACCTAACGCTAACAATAGCACGTGCTGCTGAATCCCTTTGCTGATGTTGAGCATTACCTGAGTAACACCCGGCACCTCACCGCCAATGGACACCAATATTTCCTGAAACATGGGCAAAATTTTCACCATTAACAGCACAATAACCGCCGACATGAGTACCACCAATACCAAAGGGTAGGTCATTGCATTTCGAATTCGGTCTTTTAGCTGATCTACCCGCTCATAGTGAGTAGCCAAATGCTCTAGTTCAAGGTCAAGTTTGCCCGTAGACTCCGCAATATGAAGCATACTAATCATGTAGACCGGAAAAACCTCATGACGACTTAGCGTCTCATGCAAACTATAACCACTCAGCACCGACTCGTACATGTCCTTCGCTATGTCCTTAAACTTAGGTTCTAACATTTGAGAAGCAAACAAATCCATGCCCTCCACCAAAGGAATACCGGACTTAAAAATTAAAGACAACTGATAGCAAAATATAGAAAGCTCAGATTCGCGACTCATAGACTAACCTCCTAGAACCATGCTCTGCTCTATTACTACCCGTCTAAAAAATGAATTAACGAAAACGTGGTTCAAAGTATATTTGAACACTAAAAAAGCTCCTTCAATGTGGATGAAGAAGCCCTTTAATGTACCTTTTACTTTTTTATACCCTTCTTATGAAGTGCCCGTAACCATAACCCAAGTAACCCTAAGAAAGCCCCTGAACTATCTATCAACACGTCTTTGAACTGACCACTTCTACCCGGCACAAAGGTTTGAAAAAATTCGTCTAGACTTGCAAACATAGCAGACAATAAAAATGCAAATAGTAGCTTTCTATTGAAAGGCCAATTAAAAGTCAATCTTAACGCATTGTAACCAACGAGCCCCATACAAAGGTAGTTGAACATGTGTGCTGCTTTTCGAATCAAGGTGTGTAATAGTTCTACGTTGTTCACCTCTACGCCTAAAGTATTTAACACAGATAGGACTTGCGTTAAAATCCAGCCGCTTTTACCGGAAGACGTCTGACCCGTATCGCTTGAAAACTTAAGCACCAGTATAGCCCATAGGAACCATAGCGCCCAAGCTGTCCATTTGTTTCGAAGTGGATTTAAGTATTTCATAACTTTCTCCTATTTATACCAAAAGATTTCAAATAACTTGATAATCCTTTTGAAGCAAGTACATCATAATAAAATCCGAATAGACGCCCTTACAAAAATAACCATCAACTTGTCTGCCCTCTTCTTTAAACCCAACACGTTTCCAGAACTTTAGACCTCTCACGTTAAAACCAACCACCCCAATCGCCAGACGATTAAAGTTCAAATAGTTAAACCCATAGTCTAACATCAGCTTAGCGGTTTCTTGACCATAGCCAGCATCCCAATAGTTCCGATCCCATATGACTAGCGAATAGTCAGATATTCTCCAAGGCATGAAAATTCTTAGAAAACCCGTTTCGCCTATGATTTTATTGGTTTTACGGTCAACAATCAAAAACCAAATTCGGTCTTCTGTCTTTTGACAGCGCTCATAAAACGCCTCATAGCCTTTTTCGGTCATAGGGTGTACTTCCCCCGCCAAAAGGCCAATCTCTCTATCACTCATCAGTTCCATAAGCAGCGGCAAATCCGCGCGCTGAATAGTTCTAAGCTCAATTCTTTCACTCTTCAAAAATGCATTCATGTACTTGTCCCTTCTGCAAGGAAACTTAATCCCTCGACTTAAACACGTGTGTTGTCATCAACATCCTTACTCGTATTTAGGCCTATTGCGTCAGTACTTACACTTTATGCGTTGACTGATTCGCGGCCCTTTAGACCGCTTTTAACAGTGCTTCCAAATATCGCAGGAGCCTTAGAGAGCAATAAGGTCAACTGGTTTTTATCTCTTAATTGTAATAACATATCAAACACCTCCAATTCCGCTTTTCAAAAAGTCAGAATTTCTTCAAGACTTAGTCCCGTTAATGATTGAATCTGCTCCACTGAGAAGCCTTGTAATTTCATAGTCTTAGCTAATTCAATGATTGCGTCTTTCTTACCTTGTTCAATACCTTTCTCTATCCCTTGCTCTATACCTTTCTCAATCCCCCGCTGCTCAGCCTCAAACAACCTTTGATAATGATCTCTGAGTGCAATTTCTCGACTGAGAGCCACTTCGCGCATAGCAGGGTCTTTGCTCAATTCCTTCAGTTCTTCGAACGCTTTGCGCACTTCTTCTGGCAGTTCCTTCGAACTCATGGCAATCAACTCCGTTTCATCTCGAATACACAAAAACTCCGTCCATATAATCAACATGTCGTTCTCAGTACCATTTTCCTTATTATATCTTTTAACCTTAGGAAGTTCAAAGTCTAAAAAGTTGATTACAATGGACTTATTCAATGCATCATAGGTACTGCCTTTGTCTAAATCTCCACAATACATTTTTGACCAGTAGTAGAGAATCCGCTCCGTATAAGATTTCATATTGGCTAGTTGAATCTCTACGTCCACTTCAGTACCATCTTGAAGCTTGACCCTTAAATCTAGCCGCGAAGCCTTGCTGTCGAAATAGTCCACCATCAGTTCTGGGTTTAGTATTTCAATCTCAGCCAAAGACTCCTTCGGCATGCCCGTCACACTGGCAACCAAAGACTGGAGCAGTGCCACATTGCTAGCCTTTCCGAAAATCGCCTTGAAGACCACATCAATTCTGGGGGAAACAAAAAATTCACTCATATGCATAACCAACCATCCTTTTGTTATATTTTGGTATTTTATGGTTATAGCATAACATGCACCCATTCAACTGTAAATATATTCCTGTTGTGTTTCGCTAAAAAAACTTTTATC
>JBGSUZ010000163.1:0-9656 GCA_041753235.1 Acidaminobacteraceae bacterium | reverse complement strand
CTATGCTATAGCAACTAAAACTTCTCGCCCTTTAGTGTACGAATCAAACGCTCTTGTTTCATAATCAGCTGCTTGTAAAGTGGCACGCCAATCAGTGTCACTACTACAAATTCACCTACAAATACAAAGCCAATTGCCGCTAAAACACCAAAACCCTCTGGTACAAAGCCTAAGTAGTAAATCATAGACCCTATAATCACACCGTTGACAATAGAAGGCCAAAGTGATGCTATCCAAATGTTTTTAGTCCGACTCACCAAAAATACACTAATGAAGGTTGCTAGCGTACCAAAGACCATATCCATCATGCCTAACTGTGACGCCATATTTGCAATCAATGTACCCAGTGTAAGTCCCACAATATAAACAGGATTGATAAACGCCAATAAGGTCATAACCTCAGAAAGTCTGAATTGTATCATACCATAACTAATAGGTGCTAACGCAAAGGTAAGAACCGCATACAAAGCCGCTACAATAGCCGTTCGAACAATAAAATCTACACTTTTTTTCGAATCCATTTTTTTCACCTCTATTATTATTTTTTCATATTATTAAACAGTTTTGTGTTTAAAACAGCAAAAAAGAGGTTATCACATATCATGCACCCTGTCAAACTAGCTGAAAGGAGTAATACGATGGCAAAATTAAACGTTCAAACCACTTTTAATCCAGATAAAGAAAAAACCATTGCTGAACTAGCCGACAAGATGGGCCTTAAAATTAAGCTCCCTTGTGATGGCAAAGGTAAGTGTGGCAAATGTCATGTCCAAATAGTCAGCGGAAAAGTTGAAGACCCTACCAAGGAAGAACAAAAACTACTGAAAAAATCGGAACTTGAAGACGGCATTCGACTCGCTTGCTGCGCTGTTCCCAAAGGGGATGTCACCATTTCATTGAAAACTAAAAAGTAACAAAGTACATTACGTATTAGAAAAGGAGCTGTCCCCATGCCAGTTGCAAACCTGCACAGGCTATTAGGGACAGCTCTTTATCGTCTAATAAAACTCTCTATTTCGAGAGACTTGCCATAAAATTCTTTAAATTCCTTGGACAATTGTTCTGCCGACAGGCGTTCGAGTTCTGTATCATCTTCAGACAAAAGCGCCAGTTTAAAGCAGGAACCCTCTGCGTCTACTTTAATATTACGCACAACCTGAGATTCACTGCGGTCAAGCTTTTCAGCCATTCTTAAAAATAGTGACAGCTTTTTGAGCCGTTCTAGCCGCGACTTATCTACAATCTGCTTGTACAGGTTTAAGTCTTCTTTAAATTTACTTTCACGGTGCATAGCAACCATAAACGCCGCTAAAATAGTCTCTTCATTATTAAGCCCATAAACCCTCGAATTCAACGTTAAGTAAAATCCATGCCGATGGTGGTTATAATACTCTATATGCATGCCAATGTCGTGAAGCATGCCGCCTACATAAAGTACTTTGCGTTCTAAAGGCGTAAAGTCATGCCACTCCCGCATGTCATCGAACAGCTTAAGGCTCAGCAGTGCGACATGCCGACTGTGGGCATTGTCAATTT
This sequence comes from Acidaminobacteraceae bacterium, assembly GCA_041753235.1. Taxonomy (GTDB): domain Bacteria; phylum Bacillota; class Clostridia; order Peptostreptococcales; family Acidaminobacteraceae; genus JBGSUZ01. The sequence goes on along the minus strand of JBGSUZ010000163.1, from coordinate 8,120 downwards.
GGTAACGACGCATCACATTTGCCAAACTGTGATCTAATACATTTTCCAGTACCTGAGGCTGCCCCTTTGATCCAAAATAGGTTTCAAAGAATAGACCATCTCTAAGACCATTACCGCTGACAATGAACTGCTCTGAATCGATTAGTTCCATCAGGACTTTTAAAGGGATCACACCAGGGCCTAATATGTCGGCCCGTTCTTTGTTGGCACCTGGAAGTTGGCTTATTTCATGAGGTGTTGATTCGGCTAATTTCTTAATGAGCTGCAGTGTCTCCTTACGGCTCAATTGATAGTTATGCAAACTAATTGCTGGGTACTTTTTCTTTTGCTTGTCCATTTTACCGAGGGTACGCACGACGCCCCCCATGCCTACGATAGGGTATCCTTTGGCCTTTTTGAGCCAACTGAGCTTTTTCATAGCTTCTAGTACAACCACCTCCGCTTGACGCAACCCATCTGATCGGTGTTCATGCGTCATATAGGCTTCCGTTAAGATAACAGAACCAAAAGGCAACGAGACTGATTCTTTTAGCTTTCTATTTTCTACCCAAGCAATCTCTGTACTGCCGCCGCCAATGTCTATCATCACATAGTTGTCTAAGTCGATGGTGTTAACGGCTCCTAAATAATCATAGTAAGCCTCTTCTTGACCGCTGATGATATGAAATTCTACGCCAGTTTCTCGTTTAACCCGTTCTAGAAACTCAGGGCCGTTGCTAGCCATACGAACAGCAGCGGTAGCCACTGCATTCACCGACTTGACTTCATAGGTGTTCAGCAGCTTTTGAAACAACTTGACAGCATGAATGGTTCTCTCCATAGGTTCCGTTTTTAGCCTATGGTCACCTTGAAGATTCTCAGAAAGCCGCACCATAACCTTCGCCTGATCTAGCAGATTATAAGCGCCGTTGTCGTATACCTGTACAATATTGAGTCGCACTGAGTTAGATCCTAGATCTATTACGCCAAATTTCTCCATGCTTGTTTCACCCGCCTCTATTTTCAATATAACATTAACTGTCTAATGATCTAATCTAAGAAAAAATTTCTCTTATGAATTTCTAATTGATTGTGGAAGTTAAACTTCGCCTGCGCCATTAACATAACCTGTGCATTGATGCTTTCTTTTTCCGATTCCTTAAAAATATAACTGCCATCAGACTGCATGACCCTAGCTTTCACATTATCTCTCAAATAGAGCGTCAGTATGTCTATAAGCCGTTTTTTTATAGAAGGTTGCGTAACCGGAATAAGCAACTCTACCCGTCTATCTAAATTACGCTCCATTATGTCAGCACTGGTAATATAAACGTCTTGAACCCCTGCATTTTCAAAGTAGCAAATGCGGCTGTGCTCCAAGTAAGTGCCAACAATACTAATGACCTCAACCTGTTCGCTAAGCTCTGGTAAGTTTGGTACTAAACAACATATACCACGAACAATGAGTTTAACCTCTACACCAGCCTGAGACGCTTCATAAATTTTCTGAACCAATTCAGGGTCCACAAGTGAATTCGCCTTGATGATAATCTTCGCCTTTTTACCTTCATAGGCATGACGAATTTCTCGGTCAATTAAGTCTGACAATTTTTTTCGCAGTGCATAAGGCGCAACCGTCAATTTATACATATCCAGCGGGTCTGAATACCCAGAAAGGGTATTGAAAAATTCGGTAGTATCCTCTGCCAGTTCCTGATCACAGGTAAATATGCCGATGTCTGTGTAAAATCTAGCAGTGACATCGTTATAATTACCCGTACTAAAGTGGACATACCTTCTGATTTTTCCCTCTTCTCTTCTAACGACCATACAGACTTTGGCGTGGGTCTTTAGCCCCTCAAAGCCGTAAATGATATGACAGCCTGCTTGTTCCAAGCGTTTTGCCCATGTTATATTGTTTTCTTCATCGAATCTAGCGCGAATTTCCACCAGAACCGTTACTTGCTTTCCTAATTCAGCCGCGTCTCCCAGTGCTTTTAAAATAGGAGAATTGCCACTAACCCGGTAGAGAGTTTGCTTTATCGCCAGTACATCTGGGTCTAGAGCTGCCTGACGCACAAATTCAACCACGGGGTCAAACGCTTCAAAAGGTAAATGTAGCATCAGGTCTTGTTCCTGAATCGCTTCAAATATATTTTCTTTACCATAAAAGTCGCTGGAAGGGTATTTCATCTGCTTTTTTGGCATCAAATGATCAAATTTAGACTGATCACAGAGCCAATTTCCAAAGGTTAAGTCTATAGGCCCACTGATAATATAGACATCCGTTGCTTTAATACTAAGAGCCTCCTTAAGAACCTCCAGCATTTTCGTATCAATGCTCTTGGAGACCTCTAAGCGCACCACTGAGCCCCAGCGCCTTTGGCGCAGAGACTTTTCTATGACGAGCAACAAATCTTCTGCATCATCGTCAGAAACCGATAAGTCAGCATTTCGTGTAATTCTGTAAACATGGGAACTGATAACGCGTTTGCCATAAAACAATTTATGAATATTTTTTTGTATGAGTTCTTCTAAAAAGACATACAGACTCACGCCCTTACGTCTGCTTCTGAGCTTGACAAGACGGGGCAATTTTTGAGGTACCTGTACCGTTGCAAAAAAGGTTTCATCTGGTTTGCTTGGGTCTTCTATAAAAGCACATACGTTTAAGCTTCTATTGGAAATGAGTGGGAAAGGTCTGCTGAAATCTACCGCCATTGGTGTGAGTACTGGGTAAACAATTTCGTCAAAATACCGCTCGGCTTCCAAATGTTCTTCATCTGTAAGGCGTTCATAGTGAGTCAGTTCTATATCCTTTTCTAAGAGCTCTGGCAAAATATTGTCTCTGAAAGTTTTATACTGCAGTTCTACCAATTCATGAGCCTTTTTAGAAATCATTTTTAACTGCCGCTGAGGTGGGCAGCCAGATGCATCCTCATCCATAAAGCCCAAGGTCACCTGATCTTTAATAGAGGCGACCCGCACCATGTAGAATTCATCCAAATTGGAGCTGAAGATGCTGATATATTTAAAGCGCTCCAAAATTGGCATATTACTGTCCATAGCTTCCTGAAGCACTCGGTAATTAAATTCTAGCCAGCTCATTTCTCGATTGATGTAATTACGTTCAGATAAATACGGCACAGTGCGATCCTCCATTATTGACTATTCCAATCACAGCTTTTAGGTACTCTGCAATATTTAGTAATGACCTTCTACAGGGACAATGCAAATAAATTTTAAAGTCTTGTCACCAGTATTTCTAAACTGATGCAGTTCATTTGAGGGCACATAAGCATAAGCGCCTGCGTTGATTGGATTCTCTTCACCATTTAAAAACAAATGACCTTCCCCTTCAATTATATAATTGATATGTGGCCATGGATGGGCATGTTTTGGGGTATGTCCGCCGACTTCTATTTCAAACACGCGCATAACATGATCTGTCCAGCCCTCATCTGGAGAAACCAGTACCTTCATGCTTGCGCCTTTTACTTCTGGATTTGTCATTTGAATGCCTAATAATTGATTTTCATGTCCTAAAGCCATATGCTTTACCTCCCTAAAAATAAGTTCTCTCTATAGTTATGCCCAAAAGAGCTGAAGCTCTCTTTCATTCTATACCCATACCCGTAAAACTTTATAACAGAATTCGAAGCTTTTCTGTCTTTTTTATGTTAAGTTTCAGAAAAAAATACTTCGTATAGCTAAATAAATTGCTCGCCTTGTTAAAACTTTTAATGTTATAATAATTTTATAGTCTATAATAGTTGATTTTACAGTTACTCACATACCCAACTCAGGAGGAAAATCATGGATACTGCCCAATCGCGACAACCCATACTCTCTGAAAGCCTCTGGAAGGCTGTCATAACCCTAGCGCTGCCCGTCATGGCGACCAACCTAATCCAAACCATATACAATCTGGTTGACACCTTTTTTATTGGAAAGTTAGGAACGAGCCAAGTCGCCAGCGTACAACTGTCTTGGCCTGTTAATTTTCTTCTATTGTCTCTTGGTGCAGGACTTTCCATCGCCACCACTTCCATGATTGCACAACATATGGGGGCTGGACACCCAGACAAAGCAAAAAAAGTAGCTGGACAGGTGCTCATTGTCAATTTGCTACTTTCAGTAGGGGTTGCCCTTGTTGCCCTGCCTTTTCTCGGCAAGATAGTCCACCTCCTTCAAGTGGACGGCGACCTTTATAAATACACGTATCAGTACTTATTTGTCAACTTTTTAGGACTGCCAACCATGTTCCTCATGTTTGCCTACAACGGTATAAAGACAGGTAGTGGTGACACCATAAGTCCAATGATTCTCAATACTGCTGGTGTTTTTCTGACCATCATATTAGACCCCATCCTGATTTTTAGCATGAACCTTGGTGTTGCCGGTGGCGCTTGGGCGATGGTTATTTCAAGAGGCCTATTCGCCTCCTACGCCATTTACCGCATGTTTGTAAAACCCTCAGAAATTCAGTTAAAACTCAGTGACCTTAAGCCCGATTTTGAACTCATCAAACACATATTTAAAATAGCAGTACCCTCTTCTATAGGACAGTCTATGGAGGCCTTCGGCTTTCTAGTCATGAACATTTTTATTGTAGAACTGGGTGAAGCGACACTGACCGCCTTTTCTATTGGCAATCGGGTCAACGGCCTCATCCTCATGCCAGCCATGGGCATCGGTGCTGCACTGGCGACCATAGTTGGGCAAAACCTTGGTGCGAACCAGCTTCCCCGTGCTAAAGAAGCCGTGAAAATCAGCGCTATTTTGTCCACAAGTCTGTTAATGCTCGGTGGTATTCCCATGATTATCTGGGCTAGACCTGTTATAAGCGCGTTCTCCACTGACCCCTCTGTCGTTTCTCAGGGCGCTCACTACCTTGTTTTAATTACGCTGTCCATACCACTTATGGGTTTCTTCAATATCTTTGTAGGGACTTTCCAAGGGGCCGGACACACCATGATGGTCATGTGCATGCAACTCGGCAGACTCTGGGGATTACGGATTCCACTGATCATTGTTCTCATGCGCCTTATGCCGGGTAATCCTTCTGCTATTTGGTACAGCATGATTCTCAGCAACTTACTTACTGTTGTTTTTGGCTTATTCTTGTATTTATCCAAACGGTGGGAAAAAAAGGTTGTCTAAATATTCAAACTGTGTTATGCTACGTATGAATATGATTCTATGTATAGAATCGCCCGTGGCGGGTTACCCACAAATTCTTGGCTTTAAGGCCATAGCTTTTGAAAGGAGCGATTTATTATGAAAACTCAATTAATGGTAGGTGCAGTTCTCTAATTTCATTAACCCTTTCGGAGCAGCTAAATAAACTTGTTTATAAAACACGCTTTATTTCTGAGGCGTGTTTTTTTGCGCCCAAAATTTCGGCTCCGAGCTACACTAAGGAGGTTACAACCTTGAATTCTATTCAAACTGAAAATCAAATTACTACAAATACGCTCAATAAACATGCCAACCTGACGACATATGGCTGGAGCGAATTTCAAACAAACGCACTTCAATCCCTTAATTTAAAAGACGCAACACCAGCACGTGTGCTCTATAGAAACCGAAATATTTACCACCTTGCAACAGAAAAAGGAATCATCAACGGCGCACTCAGCGGCAAGTATCAATACGAGCATGACCTGTCTGACTACCCCGTTGTTGGCGACTGGGTGTTGATTGAACCAAAAGATGACCTCGGTGTCATCCACACATTGCTACCTAGAAAAGGGAAGTTTTCTCGTAAAGAAGCCGGTATGGTCACTAACGAACAAGTCCTTGCCGCTAATGTAGACGTGGTCTTTATTGTCACCGGATTAGACAGCAATTTCAACATTTCACGGATTCAGCGCTATAGAACTGTTGTCCTAGAAGGCGGTGCAAAACCCGTCGTACTCCTCAACAAACTTGACCTTTGCGACGACCTTGAGGACAAAATGGCGGCGCTCCGAGCGGTTCTTCCAAATGAACCCATCCACCCTGTCAGCACCTTTACAGAAGAAGGTCTGGAGTCATTAGCACCTTATTTATGTGAAGGCAGCACCATCGCTTTATTTGGTTCTTCGGGGGTTGGCAAGTCCAGTCTTACCAATGCCCTCATTAAAAGCAGTGTTATGGCAACCGGTGCTGTCGGGGAAACCCACGGCAAAGGCCGGCATACCACAACGACTGCTGAACTGTTCTGCCTGCCAGACGGTGGCATTCTCATTGATACGCCGGGTATACGTGAAATTCAAATTTGGTGTCATGAAGACGCCATTGAAGCAGGCTTTGAAGACATTGCAGAACTTGCCAGCACCTGCCGTTTCGAAAACTGTCAACACAAAGCTGAGCCAGGTTGTTCCATTAAGCACGCTTTAAAAGTTGGTACTCTTTCAGAACGCCACTACAACAACTACATGAACCTAAAGCGTGAAGCTCGGTTTATAGAAGCCAAGCAGCGCGCGAAAGACCGTCAGAAAGATAAAGTCGCAAAAAAAGACCGACCAAGGCAAAAGCGCTTTGATACGGTCTGTGATTAAGCAGCCTCTGGGGGTGTTCAGGCGACTGCATATAACTATAAAACTTTAGAAAGAAACTGCTGTGTCCGCACCATCTCCGGCTGTTCAAAAAGTAGCTTAGGGCACTTGTCTTCCACCACACAGCCTTCATCCATGAAAATAACTCGGTCTGCCACTTCTTTGGCAAATCCCATTTCGTGGGTGACAATGATCATGTTCATGCCTTCCTCTGCCAGTGTCTTCATGAGTTCCAATACCTCCTTGACCATTTCTGGGTCAAGGGCTGAGGTTGGTTCGTCAAAGAGCAGCCACTCAGGTTCCATATTGAGCGCTCTCGCTATGGCAATACGTTGTTTCTGACCGCCAGAAAGCTGGCTTGGATAGGCGTCTGCTTTGTCTAATAGTCCTACTTTTTCTAAAAGTCCAAGAGCCCGTTTCGTTACTTGAGATGGGTTCTCTTTTTTTGCCTGCATAGGCGCCAGCGTCAAATTTTCAAGGACGGTTTTATGAGGAAATAAGTTAAAGGACTGAAATACAAAGCCCATTTTTTGACGGGTCTTGTCCAGCGCTTTTTCCGTTTTCCCAAGCAACTCACCTTCTACGAGAACCTGCCCTTTGCTTGGTGTTTCCAAACCATTTAAAGTTCTCAGCAAGGTGCTTTTGCCAGAACCGCTGGGCCCGATGATTACGGTTACTTGACCTTTTTCAAATTGTAAGTTCATATCTTTCAAGACGACGAGGTCGCCAAACTTCTTTTCTAAACCTTTAATCTCAATCACTAACCTTCAGTCTCCCTTCAAAATGCTGTAAGCCTTTAGATAAACTATAGGTCAGCACAAAATAAATACCTGCCACTACAATAAGTGGTTCAAATGGCTTAAAAGTAATACCTCGAACCGTGTCCGCATTGTACATAAGGTCATGAACCCCAATGACGGAAACGATGGCTGATTCTTTGATCAATACGATAAATTCATTGCCTAGCGCTGGTAAAATGTTCTTAAACGCTTGAGGCAATATAACCGTTTTCATGGTCATGCCTCTAGAGAGTCCTAGGCTTCTTGCCGCCTCCCACTGCCCTTTGTCTACAGCCTCAATGCCTGCCCGAATAATTTCAGAAATATAGGCTGAGCTGTTAAGGGTCATGGCGAGAACCGCAGCCACTAACATGGGCATTTGCTGCATACCGTAATAGACCATGTAGAGTTGAAGTATCAACGGCGTTCCTCTAACAATAGCCACATAAGCATCCCCGAGCTTTGCCAAAGGTCTGAACCTAGCCCTTCTGAGTAGAGTCAGCAGTGTGCCGCATATCAGTCCTAAAAAAACTGCAGCCAGCGACAACCCCACTGTATAAGTGGTTCCGCTGACAAAATATTGTCCATAGGTTTGTAAAAAATCGAAATTCATTGTTTTGTCCTGTACCTTTCCTTAATTTCGTTTTATTATACATATTGTTGCATAAATAGTCAAGTAATGTTGTTGCTTTTCTCAATCGAGTAGGAGGCTGACGATTAATTCGTCAGCCGTCCTCTCACACCACCGTACGTACCGTCCGGTATACGGCGGTTCGTTAAACTAACTGTACTTTCTTGTACATTGTAGACATGCTGATAT
>JBGSUZ010000162.1:0-8070 GCA_041753235.1 Acidaminobacteraceae bacterium | reverse complement strand
GAACATTTTAACTTTACCAAAGTCTACGTCGACCATATGTGTACACACTTTGTTCAAGAAGTGACGGTCATGGGATACAACGATAACTGTATTTTCATAGTTGATGAGGAATTCCTCTAACCAGTTGATTGCTCTGAAATCCAAATGGTTGGTAGGCTCATCCAGAAGCAGGATGTGCGGATTGCCAAAGAGTGCTTGTGCCAAAAGTACTTTTACCTTTTCTCCACTCTTAAGGTCTCTCATGTATTTTTTGTGTAAGTCTTTGCCAATACCAAGACCCATGAGCAGTTTCTCTGCATTGGTTTCAGCGTCCCAGCCGTCTAACTCAGCAAATTCGCCCTCAAGTTCAGAAGCTTTGATACCATCTTCTTCATTGAAATCTTCTTTTGCATAAAGTACATCTTTTTCAATCATAATCTCATATAAACGCTTGTGACCCATAATAACTGTGTCAAGCGCTAGGTTATCATCGAATTCAAAGTGGTTCTGCTTGAGAACTGCAAGTCTTTGTCCAGGTGTGATGATCACATCACCTTTGTTTGCTTCAACTTCACCCGAGAGTACTTTAAGGAAAGTTGACTTACCTGCACCATTAGCGCCAATGACACCATAGCAGTTGCCCTCTGTAAATTTTAAATTAACGTCTTCAAATAATTTCTTTTCACCGAATCTTAAACTGATTCCACTAACTTGAATCATACGTGTTTTTGCCTCCCTTCAAATTGCGAAAAAGAGACTTCCTCCTTTCATCTATTACAACCTACATGCCTTGTATGTCTTAAATTCACAGCCTAAGCTGAAATGTTCATAAAAAAATGCACATAAAATGTGCACCTTAACCAAAAATATTATACATGGATTTCATTAAATGCAAAAGCATTATTTTTTACAAGGTCCCGTTAGGCGCTCTAACTCCGTCAAATAGGTCAAAGCTTCCGAAGAGGACTGACCACACATTTCTTTAGTTGCACTAAGGCTTGAACAGACCTTAGGCCGCTCAGGCTTTCCAAATATTTTGCACAAGCCTTGTTCATTCAATTGAACACAAGGAACGCCAGCTGGTTTACCCTCTGGCATGCCCGGTATAGCACTGCTGATTGATGGCGCTATGCAACAAGCAGCGCAACCTTCTCTACATTCCATAATTTATCGTTCTCCATTTGGCAGTCTAGCGATTTCCAGTCCTTTCATAAAACTGACGTCCCCTCTTGCAATAAGTTGACCTCGCTCTAGTATTTTCTTAAGCCGCAAAGACAAAAAGCCCTCACAAACTTCACATAGTTCTGTTTCCATTACTCTGCCAATAATTTCATAAGCAGGCCCATATTGCTCGCTACACATTTGTAGCAGTGCTTCATCAAAATAATTCTCCGATACAGATTCAATCTCACCTTCACGCCAAATTCTCAGTTGGCCTTCGGAATGTACCAGTTGCTTCCACTCTTCCTTCCATTGACTACGCATTGCAGTATCCAGAGGTTTTATAGCATCTAGTAAGCTCATCAAGGTCGCTGTTGGGCACTCTGCAATACAGCTAATTGGTAGGTCAGCAGATGAAGCGTCTATATTATTCGAATCCAGTTCAACCCCATAAAGTTCACACTCAGGCAGTAGTGCAGACACTAATCTTGCCCCTATTTGCTCAATCACATTATTGCCATACCAAAGTACGACTTTATGATCATTTTCTATCCAAGCCAATTTTTTATAAAAGTCAGAAATCCGTTCAAGGTGGTCATCCACATCGTCAAACGTCATGCCCGGTTCCAATGTCTCCTCTAGAAAGTCGCCTATCCAATTAATGCGATTAAAAAAACCAATGGGCATGTCCATTTCAAATATGGGGCCTATTGAAAATTGGTCCGCGCAGGACAATACACCCGCATGGTCTACAAAGTCTTTACTAACTTCACCAGTAGTTGGATTCTGTTGCGCATATATTTTTAAAGCCGCCTTTACATTACCAGCGGCAGAATCTCCAAAAGCAATGTGCATTGCCGTCATAGACTTACCTCGCATACATCTTTTTTACTATTATAACACAGCTCAGGTAAATGCATCATGCAATTTCGTTTGACTATATGTTATAATGAGTTTATATGTATCAATATTAAATCAGGAGTGTGATGTTCTGTGGAACCAGATGGTATATGGCAGGTTGTGCTGTTCTTCTCAATGATTGGCTTATCTGCACTTTTTTCAGCTGCGGAGGCTGCGTTTAGATCCATTAGCTCACTTCGGCTAACTCAAGCCTTTGATGAAGGCAATTTAAAACTAAAAATTGGCGTTGAGTTAATGAAGTCACCTGAAAAACTGCGCGGTGTTCTCATGGTGGGAGACAATATTTTTAACAGTAGTGCAGTGCTTGTTGCCACGCTTTATTACATTGATCATGGTACGTCTTATCACCCAATTATTTTTCTTATTGGTATGGGCTTATTGCTTATTGTTTCGGGTGAAATTATACCAAAATCGATCGGCTCGCTTTACCCAGAAACAATTATTCATAGTTTGAGTCCTTTAATTCGTTTTGTAAGTTTCTTACTCTACCCACTCATTTTGCTGATGCTATGGATTACTGACCTCTTCGTGCTTCTCATTGGCGGAAACCCCGATAAAAGCAAACCGTTTATTACGGAAGAAGAACTCATGAGTTATGTTAATGCCAGCCATGAAGACGGTGTATTGGAAGTTGAAGAAAAAAAAATGATTGTAAACGTAGTGGAATTCGGAGACATTGAAGTTGAAGAAATCATGACACCTCGAACCGACATAGTAACCGCTCCTATAGATGCGGACTACGAAATGCTCTATAATTTATTTAAAAATGAGCAATTTTCTAGAATTCCCATTTTTGAAGAAAACAAGGACCAAATAGTCGGTATTCTAAATATCAAAAAAATGATGTTCTACGAAGGTAATCCTGAGGATTATGTCGTTTCTGAACATATGCGTCAACCTTTTTTTACATATGAATCTAAAAAGACTGCTGACCTCTTTAACGAAATGCGTCTAAGCAAGCATCAAATGGCAATTGTTCTTGACGAATACGGCGGTACTGCTGGTCTGGTCACTTTAGAAGATTTAATAGAGGAAATCGTCGGAGAAATTGATGACGAATTTGATGATGAAGTTCAAGAAATTGCTGAAATAGAACCTAATTGTTATCTTATACAAGGTTCGACCCACTTAAGTAACATCAACGATAAGTTAGGCATCAGTCTCATTTCTGAAGATTTTGACTCTATTGGTGGCTTTGTAATAGGTATCCTGGGTCGCTTACCTGAATCTGGTGAGATGTTAACCCACGAACAGCTTGAATTCGAAGTACAATCTGTTGAAAAGAATCGTATTGAACAGATTAAATTGACTATACATGAACTTGATTTAACAGAAGAAACAGAAGAAGCGTCCGAACTAGATTCCTAGTTCAGGCGCTTCTTCTTTATTTTGACTGCGCAGTTGGTCCATTACTTGTCGAATGACAGATGCACTATAACCTCTGCGTCCCATAAACCCGTATATTTTAGCATAAGTTTTTTGATCCAAACATAAGTCTTTTTGACTGTATCTGCGCTTTACAAGATGTAGCGCCTCTTCCAGTTCCAAATCATCGTCCGCCATTTCACTTACGACCTGAACGACAATGCTTTTATCGACGCCATTTCGCATCAAATCCTGTTGAATCCTATAACGTCCATAAATATGCTGTTTCATTTCATAATAGTTCTGCGCATAACGTAAATCATCTAGATAATTATTTTCAAGCAGTTGCTCAATGGCTGCCGTTACGGATATTTCGTCAAATTCAAGTTGCAATAGTTTACGACGGCACCCTGCTATACTGATAGAGCGGGTTAATGCAATTTTAAGACCATAGAGGTAAGCCATTTTTAGGTCATCGGCTTCAACAAGCGCCTTAACTTCTGTAGGACTTAATGCAACACCACGGTCTAGCTTGTATTCAAAAATCATATCAATATGGCAACTAAAAGCATATTCACCCTCTAGGTGTATATTGATTCGATCTTTTCTCTTTTTCTGTAATTCCATTTTCGTGATTTGACCTTGCGATCGGCCTATTTCCTGATTAAATCGACTCATGTTTCATCCTTTTACAACCAGTACTGTTTTAAGTTCTTTTTGAATGTCTACTAGGTCTGCCTGCTGTCCCATCACAAAATTGATGTCCTTGTACGCAAATCGAGACTCGTCCGCGATTAAACTATCTGGCGGTGTTCCTAGGCTCACATGGAGCGCATGAAGGTCTTCAATAACTTCCTGACGACTAAGTGCTTTCAGAGCCTGTTTTCTGCTGTAGTGTCTCCCTGCACCGTGAGAACAGGACTCAAAAGATTCTGCACTACCTTTACCTATTACTAAATAAGAACTAGTGCCCATTGCGCCAGGAATAATACCAAGTTCACCTTTTCCAGCGCGAATCGCTCCTTTTCGATGAACCCAAACATCTTCACCATAGTGATGTTCAATTGCCGCATAATTATGATGTACGTTGAGAAGTTCACCAAAAATAACTTCTGGGAAAATTTCTTCTAAAATTCGTTGAATTCTTAGAGTCATGATTCTACGGTTCTCGGCAGCAAAAATCATCGCCAACTTCATCCATCGTAAATAGTCTTGACCTGTAGAGTGATTTGCTGGCAAATAAGCTAATTTTTGCTTTTGAGTTTTCTTATTGCCCTCTTTTCGACAGTATAAGGCTGCCTTCTCATCGAAATGCTGGGCTATTTGATACCCAAAATGCCTTGAACCTGAGTGAATCATTAAGTTAAGCAGTCCATCACGGTCTTCCTGAATTTCAATAAAGTGATTACCACCACCTAGCGTCCCCAGCTGGCACTTAGCTTGCTGAGCTTCTGCCATTAGCAGTTTTTGTCGGCCCAAATACTGAGACTCGGCTTCTAGTGCTTCATCAATAATCGGACTTTCCACAGCACTTTCATGTCGTGAAAACCCTACGGGAATCTGTGACATGATTTCTCGGATCAATCGCTGTCGAATCGTTGAAGTCAACTGTTCTACCCGCAGATTTGTTTGGAGAAATGCAATGCCGCAGCCAATATCTACACCAACTGCATTGGGAATAACATGTCCTTTAAGTGCAATTACACCGCCTATTGGCATGCCAAACCCTTGATGTGTATCTGGCATTAACGCAACCCACTGATGTAAAAAAGGTAAATTTGACAAATTAATACTTTGTTGCAAGCAGACCTCATCGATTTGATCCGCCTTTTCAAGCCAAACACGAATAGGATACTTCTGCCGCGTTTTGTCATAGATTTCAAACATAAGCTCACCCCTTATTTGGGCTTCTCTTGACGCTCAGGTTGCGTTACTTTGATCTCAATCCAATCAATTTTCATTTCATGTCCCGTATAGAATCCATAGGGGTGCATGAAAATTCTAAAGCGATTTTGGTTCGGTCGATACCCTTTTAAGACGAGCAATTTGTCGCCATTGGTGTAAGTAACGCGTCCCGTACTACAATCGAAAGTAAAGGTTTCTTCAAACCATTCATCAAAAATTGGCGTTGCTAAGGCGTAGTTCTCAGTTTCCTGCCAGTCTGGCACAAGGAGCCTAAAGTTGTGATTGCCTGGTCGTGTACTCGTTGTGTCTGAGGTATGAACGTACTCCATCAGCATTAAAGCCTGTCCAAAGTTTTTAAACCATTCTTTATCAATCATTTCAGGTGCTACATTGCGCTGGTCTGTTTGGTATAAACCAAATCCACCAGTAAACTGATTGTTGCCATATTTTAATTTAACTCTTCGCTTGACGGTAATTAGAGAGTTTGTTTTAATTTCAATAGGTTTAGATAAAAGAAAAGGCCCTCTGTCCGTTTCTCCAACAATTGCTGTCAAAATACCATTTTTAACAGTGACCTTTTTCGGCTTAGGAAACCCAGTGCCCCATTCACCCACATACCACATGTCTTCGTTGAGCATATCAAACTCATCTCTGAAATAATAATCAGTTCTCGAGTCCGTACTCAGTTGTTTAAAGAAGAAGAAAGCCCCAGCAATGGCGATAAGGCCTACTAGGATGCCAATTTTTTTCTTTGCCATTTTGCTGACCTCCTCTTTCTTACATAGTAAGTGCTGTACCAATAAATGCAGTCATAGTTGACAAAACCATAAGTCCAATAATTACAATAGCAATAACTCTTCTCATTTTTTGACTAATCATTTTCTAATCCTCCTCTAAAAAGTATTTAAGTATTTCTGAATCACTATATTAAATTACATTGTATTATAGCGCTATCATTCGATATAATAACCTAAAGAATGTAATTGTATCCCTATTTTTTATGAAGCTACTAAAGATAATCATTGGAGGCACCCATGACCGAATATTTAAAAGTTCCCAAAAAACGGGACGACACATTAAAACTAATTGCCTTGACCACTATGTTGATTGATCACATGGGTTATTTGCTCTTTCCTCAGTATTTTATTCTGCGTATCATTGGGCGTATTTCATTTCCTATCTTCGCTTACTTGATTGCACAAGGTGTTAATCGAACTTCTGACCCTCTTAGTTATGCACTTCGCCTGTTGAGTTTAGGTCTGATTTCTCAGGTTCCTTATAATTTATTCACTCACCACCCACTCTTAAGTTTTAACGCGCCAAATATATTTTTCACCTTATTTGCCGGCCTTCTCATGTTGCTCTGTTTAAAACATGAAAGTATTGCAGTCAAACCTTTCAGTTTGCTTCTGTTACTGATAGCTGCTCCCTTGAATCTTTCATATTCTTACTATGGCATGCTGTTGATATTGGTATTTTACTTATTTGAAGCAAAGCCTCTGCGCTTAGCGGGTGGCATGTTTTTTGCCAGCCTTCAATATTACGTTCAGTTCAACCACTCAAGTCAGTTCTACGCCCTCGCTGTGCTTCCTCTGATTCTTTGGCCGCCAAAACTAGGCATTCGCGTACACAAATGGGTAGGCTATTTGTTTTATCCAGTTCACCTGCTGTTGCTATTTGCGGTCTATTTCTTCTGGTTTTAGTAATTTAATACCCAAAGATGCCAAGTCTAAATTTTTAGGAATTTCCTCAAAAATTTGGCCTTGGCTATATTTTTGCACAGCCTGATCGACTAAAGCCACTTGTGTTTCTAACACCAATTGGTTTGCTCTTTGTCCATCCGAAAGCCCCTTAAGCTGAAAAAGTCTGCTGACTCGGCTTAAGTCTGTCATGTCTAGGTCCTTACCATTCACCATTTCAGCTATCAAACAATCTTTGCTGCCTTGCAAATAGCGAGTTAGGTAAGATGCATTATTTGAGCTGAGATATTCTTTGGTAAGTAAGGTTAACACGGGTTTGGCACTGCCTTCTAGTATATATTTTTTTGGAATTTGTTCAACTACAGGATTGAACAAAATTGCAGATTTAACATAAGAGACTTGATTCATCGTCGTCACCACTGCGCCACCACCAATTTGGTGACCTACCAAGGTAATATCCGATAAGTCTAAAACCCCTTCAAACCTCGCATCATAGTTGCCTTGGTTAAGTTGATCCAACACTTTAAAGGTCTCCATTAAATCACCTTGCTGTTGAAGCGTCATTTGCTTTTCTAATTCTATCTTTTGATCGACATAGTCAATTTGAGCTGCTATCGATTGCGCACCTAATATATAATCATTTTTGCTAAAGATTGTCGCATAGGCGCTATAAGGATGATTGATTACCGCTACCAAATAGCCCTTCTGAGCTAGGCTCTTGGCTAAAGTTAAATATTGCTCGCCACTACTCTTTAAGCCATGGCTGATAATAATCACTTGATAGGGTGAATCTGCCTGTTGAATTTTTTTTGACAAATACACGCCACTATCAACGTTATCCAAATGACCTACTAGCATTCCTGGAAGTCCATAGCTAAGTGCCATGCCCTTTACTGAGGCATTTCCTTCAAACCACTCTTTAGACTTACCATCTTTATTTTTAATGGGATAGTAGAGTTGAACGGTGAACCGTCGCTTCACCCCTTCAATTTGAGCCATTGTCTCTTTTCGGTCACTACTTTCCACCACTAACTTCCAA
>JBGSUZ010000161.1:0-4354 GCA_041753235.1 Acidaminobacteraceae bacterium | reverse complement strand
AACCACATCTATGCCGTTGGTTTTTACAAAATCTTGATGGATTTCTGACAGCGTATTCTGGTTGCGGCCTATCAAAATGCTAGGCCGGTTCCGCCAGAGAATGAACGCTTCTTCCTTGAGTTCGGATAAAACATAGGCCTCTAAGGCGTGGTTAAAAAATGGGTCAGTATTATCGTTCACAATATATATCAAGTCACTCGCTCCTTCATTATCTTTACATAAGGCCTATCAGAACAAGGCACCTTCATTATATTTACTAATACTTAAATTAATCAAGTAATATGTTAATAATATAATTCTATTATCACGCGATTACAATCGAAATATTCAATTATTTAAAAAATGTCATCATTAGGACATTGACTTTATAAGGAACACAGTGGTATTATGTCCTTGATATTGAATATGACCAGATGATTGTTCGCGGAAGACATCGAAAAATTTTTAACAATGACTAAAATTTAACGATGGCCGAAGAAGCAACAGCGCACCTGCCAATTGCGCTGGAATCTTTCAGGCACCAAAACCGCAGACAGGATGGATCTCTGAGAAGTCTTTAAATGGACACCGTAGGAGCAAATCGGCCCGCCAGCGCCTTTAGTCGCAGCATGGGGGCAGGATGAATCTCTCAGGTAAGCGAACAGAGGAATGATGGAGCAGCCTATTTGCTGTGCCTTCATTCCTTTTTTTTATTCCGTAAAGCAAAACACTCAGTTGCAGGTAGGTAGGTAGGGAGGGAATTATTTTGAGAAAAACAGCACTTTTAGAGGAACACGTTAAATTAAATGGCAAGATCATCGACTTTGCAGGCTGGGAACTTCCCGTTGAGTACTCGGGTATTCTTTCTGAGCACCATGCGGTCAGAAAGGCTGCCGGTCTCTTTGACGTTTCCCACATGGGCGAAGTGGATGTACTAGGCAAGGATGCTGCAAAATTTGTTCAAAACTTGGTGACAAACGATGTTTCAGTCATGGTGGAAAATCAAATCATTTACGGTTGTATGTGCTATCCTTACGGCGGTGTGGTAGACGACTTGCTCGTTTACAAACGCAACGTTGAAAGTTTTTACCTCGTCATTAACGCTTCCAACGTAGACAAGGACTTTGCTTGGATGCAGGAAAATGCTATTGGTTACGATGTTCAATTGATTAACCGCTCTGAAGAAATTTCCGAAGTCGCTTTCCAAGGCCCTATTGCACAAGAAGTGCTTCAAACTTTGACAGACTACCCACTGGACGACATTAAATTCTTCACTTTTGCTGAAAATATTGAAGTAGCTGGTGTAAAAGCCCTTGTTTCAAGAACGGGTTACACTGGCGAAGACGGTTTTGAAGTCTACACGGCTAATGCGGACATTGCAAAGGTTTGGGTAGCAATTTTAGAAGCTGGAAAAGACAAAGGCGTGCTCCCTTGCGGTCTTGGCTGTAGAGATACGCTCCGTTTCGAAGCTTCTCTCCCACTTTACGGCAACGAAATCGATAAAGACATTACACCACTTGAAGCAGGCCTTGGCATGTTCGTTAAACTCGAAGGTGAAGACTTTATTGGTAGAGATGCGCTTGTGGCTCAAAAAACAAATGGCTTAAAGCGCAAAACTGTAGGCTTCGAACTCACTGACAAAGGCATTCCAAGACATGGCTACCCTGTTTATGCAGGCGACAAGGAAATTGGCGTCGTAACCACTGGTTACATTTCACCAACCCTTGAAAAGACCATCGGCATGGCCCTCATTGACGCAGACCACGCAGCTCTAGGTACTGAAATTGAAATTGGTATTCGTAAAAATAAAGCGAAAGCGCAGGTTATTTCCAAGCGCTTCTTAACTAAAAACTATAAAAAATAAACCCTAACTTTGAAGGAGGATAAACACTATGGTAGTAGCAGGACTTAAATACACAAAAGATCACGAATGGTTAAAAATCGAAGGCAACAAAGCTTACATGGGCATTACGGACTATGCGCAACACGCACTTGGTTCACTGGTTTACGTAGAACTTCCAGAAGTTGAAGAGACTTTTAGCGAAGGCGACACACTCGGCGTTGTTGAATCTGTAAAAGCAGCTTCAGACATTTACATGCCTATCTCTGGTGAAATTTTAGAAATCAACGAAGCGGTTGTAGACGACCCGGGCCTCATCAACACTGACGCTTTTGGCAATTGGATGGTTGCTATTAAAATCACTAACCCATCTGAACTAGATGACCTGCTCGACGCAGCAGCATACGAAGCCTTGATCGGCTAGGAGGCCCCTATGAATCCTTATATCCCTAATGGTGACCGCGAAAAGCAGGTCATGCTGGAATATATGGGAAAATCTCAAATCGATGAATTATTTGTAGAAATTCCCGACAGCTTGAAACTTAAACGCCCGCTCAATTTACCAGATGGTGCTTCTGAATTCGATATATTAAAAGACGTTCGCACCCTTGCGAAAGAAAACGTTGGCGTGACAGATTACGCTTGTTTCCTTGGCGCTGGCGCTTACGACAGCTTCATACCTTCGGCGGTGGATCAGCTCATTTCCCGTTCGGAGTTCTATACGGCTTATACACCTTACCAGACGGAAATCAGCCAAGGTACGCTCCAAGCTATCTTTGAATTCCAAACAATGATTTGTGAACTCACGGGTCTTGAGTCTGCCAATGCCTCTATGTACGATGGTTCAACCGCAGTCGCAGAAGCGGCCCTCATGATGAGTGCTTCCACAAACCGTAGCAGAGTAATGGTTTCAGAAGGCGTTAGCCCACAGGCAAGAGGCGTTTTAGAAACCTACCTTAAATATAGAAATATTGAAGTTATTACAGTGCCGCTTGTGAATGGTCTCACAGACAAAGCCTTCATAGAAGCGAACTTTGACAAGACGGTTGCAGGTGTATTGGTTCAAAACCCTAACTTCTTAGGACTTATAGAAAAAGACGCGCAGGCCATAGGCGATGTAGCCCATGCTTCAAAAGGTCTCTTTGCACTTCATATTGGCGACGCCCTTTCACTAGCTATTGGCAAAACACCTGCAGCCCTTGGCGCAGACATTGCCGTTGGTGAAGCACAGTCCCTTGGCACACCACTTGCCTTTGGTGGACCATACATCGGCTTTATGGCAGCTAACGGCAAACAGCTCAGAAAACTCCCAGGCCGTATTGTTGGTCAGTCTGTAGATGCGGACGGCAAACGTGCTTTTGTACTCACGCTCCAAGCGAGAGAACAGCACATTCGTAGAGAAAAAGCGACTTCTAACATTTGTTCGAACCAAGGCCTCAACGCCTTAATGACAACCATCTACCTCTCTATGCTCGGCAAAGAGGGTTTAAGAGAAGCGGCTATTCAAAGTGGTTCGAAGCTTCAATACCTCAAAGCAAAACTGGCTGAAATTGGCGTTAAACCTGCCGTGGACGGCCCTGCGTTCAGAGAACTGCCTTTCGTCTTTAACACAGACATTGCAGTGCTCAATGAAAAGCTTCTTGCAGACGGGTTTATTGGCGGCTACGACTTAAGCAAGGACTACCCTGCCCTTGGTCAAGCGATGCTCCTTTGTACCACCGAAAAGCGCTCAAAAGCAGAAATCGACGCCTTCGTTTTGGCTGTAAAAAACGCATTGGAGGTGTAGCATGAAGACAAATTACGATCAATTGATATTCGAGCTCAGCCGTGACGGCCACCGCGCTTCAAGACTGCCTGCTTCAGACGTGCCAGCACTCTCTCCAGAAGCTATTTTCGGTGAAGACATGACTCGTGAAATACCTGCCGAACTGCCTCAGGTTACTGAATCTGAAGTGGTGAGACACTATACGAACCTATCTCATAAAAACTACGGTCTAGACAGCGGTTTCTACCCGCTTGGTTCTTGTACCATGAAATACAATCCAAAACTCAACGAAACGGCGGCTAGAATGGCTGGTATTGCCGACCTTCACCCGCATATGCCAACAAAACATACCCAAGGTGCACTGAAACTTATGAACCGCCTCAGCGGTATGCTCAGCGAAGTGGCTGGTCTTGATGCTTTCACACTCCAACCAGCTGCCGGTGCTCACGGCGAGCTTACAGGTCTCATGATTATGAAGGCTTACCATGAAAAACGCGGTGAACACCAACGTACAAAAATCATTGTGCCTGACTCAGCACACGGCACAAACCCTTCAAGTGCTGCGGTTGCAGGCTTTGAAATTGTTGAAATTAAGTCTAATCCCGACGGTTCTGTAGACCTTGAAGCGCTTAAATCAGTTCTTGGTCCTGACACTGCTGGCCTTATGCTCACGAACCCAAGTACCCTTGGTCTGTTTGAGAAGAACATTGAAGCGGTTGCTTCCCTAGTTCATGAAGCTGGCGGCCTCCTCTATTACGATGGGGCGAACC
>JBGSUZ010000160.1:0-2462 GCA_041753235.1 Acidaminobacteraceae bacterium | reverse complement strand
ATCCAGTCCCACAACAATGTCCTCTCCAATGATAAAGGCAGGTACACCGCTCAGCTTGTGCTTCATCATCAAGTTGCGCCCTTCTGGGTCTGTGTTGACATCCTTTTCAGTGTAGTGAATTCGGCTTTGGGAAAGAAACTCTTTCGCCATAGTACAATACGGTCATGTTTTTGAGGTTAGTACGATTACTGATTTCATAAAACCACGCTCCTCTACAGAATCTCTTTTTCTAATAATACCCTCAGCGCTGGGTAGTCAATCTTAGCATTATGCCGTTTGTCCATTGGCAGTTTCTTTGTCAAGTGGATCTGGTCAATATTCGCCCAACTGAGCTTCTCTAAAATATCTTTTGGTACTTTCTGCCCCTGTTCAACGACCAAAACTCGTTTGCCCCTGTGAGCCAAAATTGCAGATTTTTCTATGCCAAAAGCACTGTTTAAAGCACATTCTACACTAAAAGGATACAAGGTGCCCCGCGCATCACTTATAGCGCCTTGTGCCCTTCCTACAAGCCACAGCCTTCCCTGAGTATCAAAGCGACCAAGGTCACCTGTTCTATGCCATATTGCACCATTTTTAATGTGAATTTTATGCATTTCGTCGCCATGACCTTGATAGTAACCTTTAAGAACGTGACTGCCTGTAACAATAATCTCACCTATGCCCTCAGACAAACACTGAGCAGCTAAGGCTTCATATGAGTCAAACTGAACTGGCACACCCTGCTGAGCTGTCATAATTAGACACTGTATGGCTTCAGTCGCCAACCAGCAGGAAGACCACCCCCAGTTGCCATTGTGTCAAAATCCGCTGCCGTCAGGCTCTCCCATTTAAGTTCAGCAATCGGCTCCGCTTCTGATGATCCGTATACTGCTGTTAGCGCAGCTTCGGGCATGACTTTTGCCAGTCGGTACATTAGACTTGGGAATACCGGACCGCCGCCCGTGTGAATTTGCTTGATGCCCTCTAGTTTTATGTTTTTTTCTATACACTTTTTTGCAATACAGTCCAATAAGGCTGGTGATGCCGTTAAACGATTGATGCCGTGAGTCCGAATCTGACTAATAACTTTGTCCGCATTTATGGCGCCTACCTGTTTAAGGTCTGCATTTGGAATTACTGTGGAAATGCCTGCCGCCAAATTAGACAGCGCAAATATGGGGAGTGTGCCCAGCTCAACATCATCGGCTTGATAATGCATGGTCCTAGAAAGCACGGTGTACTGCGCTTGAAGAAATTCATGCGTCCTGACAACCCCCTTAGGCATACCAGTACTCCCACTCGTAAAGGTCACCAAACCAGGAAAATCACCTTCTAACGCCACACTGGACTGGACAGTCGAAATATTGTTTGTTTTAACAGCACTCACCGACAAGCGCAGGGGAATCGCTGCAATTGCATCTGAAAACCAACTGAGCAACATAGCCTTTCGAATCCCAATCATTGCCTTTGGTTTCATCATATTGCAGCATTTTTCTATAAATTCATTGCCTGCTGAAGGGTCAAAAAATACAGGTCCTGCGCCTATATGCCACAAACCAATCAAGACTTCATAGAGTTCTATAGACATGGGAATTAGCACGAGTACAGCGTCTGATTCCCTAATGCCTTTTTTACGCAAGAACTCACCACGCATCCTACCACTATGGAGCAGTTGCGTATAGCTACTAACCCTATCCTTAGCAATCAGTGCTGCTTTTTCAGGATGCTTTTCAGCTGCCTCTATCAATACATTCAATAAATTCATATTAAAGTTTCCTCACATAAAGACTGTAGTGTCTGATCACCTCAGCACCATGACGCTGTGGTATGACTCTGGAGTGGTTTTCTTCAAATATTAAGGCGTAAATCAGCTGCGTATAACCAAGTTCTAACGCTTCACTTCTCACTTTTTCGGCGAGCATGGTTCCAAGTCCCGAAAGTGTCTTATTCGGCAAAATAGCTATGGTTTTAAATACAACGGTGTCTACCGGAATACCTCTGGATTGTTGCGCATAGTCTGGTACTGCAAAGGCAAATCCTACGGGCTGTGATGCCTGCTCCGCCAGCCAAACCAATTGTGGTACAACAAAAGGCATAATTAGCCTATACTGAGACTTAAACTGTTCACGATCAATTTCAGTGTATAAGGTATTCTGTTTAAAGCTCAGAATAGAAACATCATAGATTCTATCTAGTTCCGCTTCATACTGCTCAGGGTCTATTGGTCTTAGGCTTACCCCCTGAGACTGCATGCGTGTTTCAATAGCACTGAGTCTTGGGTCAATTTCATTCAATTGGCGCTCTCGTGAAGAAATATAATGCCATTTTGCCTCAAAGCCTGCCTTTTCAAAGTATTCAGGATACGCTGCTGGATTAGAAGGCTCTAAAAAGAATGGGGCGTCTTCACCGGTTTCAGTTACCCACCGGTATCGCTGCCATGTGCTACCATCCATTGGTCCCACGGCAAGCGTACACCCTTC
>JBGSUZ010000159.1:0-2949 GCA_041753235.1 Acidaminobacteraceae bacterium | reverse complement strand
CGAACAAAGGTGGTGCTGCAATCTAATTTCTTAGATTTGCAACACCACCTTCTTTACCTATTTCTTACCCTATTCCGCCGCCACTACCGTAAACTTCACATTCGTCGGCATAACCCCAGTCCCCTCACCTGAGCCGCCGCCGCCAAATTTGAGTACTTGATTGGGCGCAATTTCAGTAATGTAATTCGCACTTTCAAGCGTGTAAGTGTTACCGACTTTTGAAACCAATCTAAAGTCAGACCAAACACTTGAAATTTTGAGTGGGTAATCAAACACGAGGGTTACTTTTTTAAGTTTTTGGTCTGAGTTATTAGTAACAGTCGCGTCAAAATTGAACCCAGTACCCCATGAAGAAGTCACTTTATAGTCTAACACGAGCGCCGCGCCAGATGTATTGCCCGTATCTCCGCCACCTTCTTTAGGCACTGTAACCGCTACTACTAAACTCTCTTTTGTACCTACGTCATTAATTGCCTTAACTACGTAGCTGTATTTACCTTCCGGTTTGTTCTCTAAGTTAAACACAACCTCATTAGTGCTTGCGCTTACCGCTTTTGTTTGAACAACATTTCCATTTTCAATTAACTCAAGTTGGTTTGTTTTGTGGTTAGAACTTAAGCCTACTTTAAGCTCAAACGTGCCCTTTACAGGCTCTTTAACCAAGTTAAGCGATGGTGAAGCCGGCATTTGATCCACTGTGCCTTTTAAGAGTGTATTGTAAATAATATTGACCATAGGGAAGTTCTGAGATTTAATATCGCCTGAAATTTCCCAAATAATAATACCGCCGAACTGATTGTCTTTTACATAATTACATCTCGTTTGGAGTGACTCTTCGTCTTCATAACTAAGGAAAACGCCCAGCGACTTATTGAATAAATAAGGTGTTTTTGCATACGGGTCTCTCGCTTTTTCCCAACCTGCAGTATTCTCAAATTGCTTGAGTTTGAAGAACCCTTCTTGACCACCCGGCGTTGGTGTTGCTGAGTCGTCCCATGCGCCTCTGTAGTATTTGGTCGTGTCTGCAAATAGTGCGTCTTGAATAGAATTCGCTTTAACGCCCGCCCAGCCTCTTGAATAGAATGGTGTGCCTACAATGAGTTTCTCAGCAGGAATCTTATACGTATTCAAGTACTCTTTCATAGCCGAATCCGTGTTGTAACGTTCCTTAATATTTGTTGGAGATGTGCCCGATGGGTCATTTGGGTTAGCGTACAGCCCTGAATGGTTATTGGTTTTTGTTTCCCATGCGCCATGCATGTCGTAGGTCATAACGTTGATAAAGTCTAAGTACTGTTGGTATTTGTCCGGCTCTTGAAGTTGCATTTTGTCATAGCCAGCAGGTGCAGCGATGGTCAGCAATTTGTTGCTCATACCATTGGCGTTGTATGCTTCTCTCATTTCTTTGAGCAGCGTCGTGAAGTTTTGCTTGTCTTCTGGTCCGCCTGGGCAGCCCATGTCGTATTGGTCATTCGTGTCTTTGGCTCTGTCTATACCCGGGTATTCCCAGTCAAGGTCAATGCCATCTATAAATGGGTACTGTGTCATAAAGTCTAAAGCACTTTGAATAAAGACCTTTCTGTTAGCCGATGTAGACGCCATCTTATGAAAATTTTGACCTTTAGTCCACCCACCTACAGAGATCAACACTTTCGTATTTGGGTACATTTTTTTAAAGTACTTGTATTCACCAATATGGCCTCTTAAACCGTTCCAGCCCTCTGAATGAGGAAAATTCTTTTCATAATCTGCAAAGGAATCTAAGGAAACCATTTTGCAGTCGTTGCTGATGGTGTAGAACGAATGGTTAATATGGGTCAGTCTGTCCCAAGGCATGTCTCCCACTGCAAAGTTTTGATGCGATGAGTTGTATGTGCCCCAGTTAGGGAAGTAGGCAACTATTTTCTTAGTCGACTGCGCCGCCGAAGCTTCTGGAACTGCCTCAGATGTTATATTCATTTCACTTGCAAATACAGGTAAGCAGCTAGAGAGCAGCAAGCTCGAAATAAGCCCTACGCCTAGCAGTTTTTTTACAATTTTATTCATTGGTTAGCCTCCTCTTATTTGTTTTTGCTTGTAATTTGATAGCTAAAGTTTTCGCCCATTGGTGCTGCAGGCTGCGGATTTGGCATATGCGCCTTAGCCACTCTTAGAAGCGTTGTAAAATCGTATCTGTATGAAATTGTCGAATTTTGTGAGCGACTTGCCAATACTGTAAAAGCTCTATTGACATCTGCCATCATAGCTTGCCACTGGGTGTCACTCATGGTTCTGTAGTAAGGTCTAAGTTCAGTGAAGAATGTTGTCATGTCTTCTCCAGAAAGCTGTACATCGTAAATGTCCGTTACCTCGGCATTCATTTTTGCAACCATACCCATAACTTGCGGCACGTGGTCGCCATAACCAAGGTAGCCGTTTTTCATCATAATATTGTCTGCATTTAGGTTTTCAGAACGTTTACCTGTAAAGATTTCTGGACTTACTGAATTGACACCTCTGTTGTAGATAAAGGTAATCAGTGAAATTTCTGCTTTCTTGTCATTTGCAATTTTTACAAAGTCGTTAAAGCGCCATTTCGGAACGGCATTGACAAAATCTCTGGTCATGGTAATGCTGTTTGCTGAGCAAATTGCGGCAGTAATCAACTTTTTATCCTCTGGACTATTAGAGGCAGAAACATACTTGGCGTGGTCTGCTGTTGGCAAGTAATAGTCTGGGTAAAAGTCAGTCATTTCTTTAAAGTTGCCTACTTCTTGTTGGAAAGGGCCGTCTGGGTGCGGCTTCATGCCCCAGTACCAAGTGCCATCCGTAGTTTGAAGCGGCGTTGTAAAGTCGCCTTGTCTGTCTTTTTGGAATGCAAAGGCAAAGTTTTCTTTTGAACCGAGCGCCATCATGTAATGTGGGTTAATGCCAAAGAATTCTTGATTGTAACCCAGAGCCATCGCAAGG
>JBGSUZ010000158.1:0-5736 GCA_041753235.1 Acidaminobacteraceae bacterium | reverse complement strand
GGGGTAGTCATGCATGTACAGCCCCGCATTTTCAATGACCCGGTTTACTTCTATGCCTATGACAAGCCCATTCTCTTTAACCGTCTCAACCATGCGTTTAAGCATCGCTTTAGGCTTTGAAAGGTGTCTTAGGAACGCTTGGCAAATCACTAGGTCAAACTGTTGCTCCAGTTCGTATGTATAGAGGTCGCAGTGAATAAATTCAACTGCATAGTCTTTCTCCTTAAAAATAAGCCTCGCTTCTTCTAACAATTTTATGCTGATGTCAAAGCCTGTATAGCTACTACCGGCTGGTAATAAAGGTAGCAGCTTCATCCCTAAATAACCATAGCCACAGCCAAAGTCGGCTATTTTTACAGGCTTCGTAATTTTCCAGACCTTGGTCACTAGAAATTCTAAATAATCGTCATTCCAGAGGTCGTATCTAGACGACTTCAAATACGCTATTTTTTGATTCCAATAGTCTCCGCTGGCTTTTTCTCTTAATATGTATGCATGCTTTAAAGGCTTTAGCCCCAGTATTTCGTCGGTACTAACCTTGAAGTATTCGGACAAGGCGGGTAGCAGTGAAATATCCGGCATGCTAATGCCATTTTCCCACTTACTCACCGTTTGGAACGAAACGCCTAAATGCACTGCAAGTTCTGCTTGCGTTACCTTCTTCTCTTTTCTAAGTGCTGCTAGGGTTAGATTAATCATAAAAAACCTCCTCGTCTCACTATTTAGTCTATAGTGATTTACTCAGCAGAACAATAACGTAAACAGAGAGATTTTTCGCTTTGGAGGTGATATAATACTCTTGTAATATTTTGTATATCATATTTTTTAGATATCACACAGGTTAGGATGGGTTTATACATGTCAGACTTAACAAAACGCGCACTTTCGGAATCGCTGAAGAATAAAATGCAGACAACTGCACTAGATAAAATCACCGTCAATGACATTGCTTTAGATTGCGGTGTAAACAGGCGCTCTTTCTATTATCATTTTCACGATATTTATGACCTTCTGGAGTGGTTGTTGGTCAATGACTTTTTAGTGGTTCTGGGGCCAGATAAAACTTATGACACCTGGCAAACAGGTTTTTCTAAACTACTCCACTACCTGCACAACAACCGAAAAATCACGATGAATATTTATCAAAATATTTCCCGCGATGTCATTGAAAGTCACCTGAATAAGAGCGTCCTAAAGCTGATTGGGGACGTAATTGAAGAACGTAACAAAGACTTGCATATCCAAGAAGACTACATCTATAAGATTGCGAACTTTTACCGCATTTCTCTTGTAGGGGTCATTCTAGACTGGGTCAAAAATAATATGAGCATCCCACCGGAAGAAGTCGTGGCAGACCTAGACGTATTTCTTGATGGTGACTTTTATAGAATTTTGAAACGTTACGAAAAAAAATGAAGCGACCCCCATCGCTTCATTTTTTATTCGAATTTAAGTTGCTTTAAAATAGACCACTAAAATAATTTTTCTAATGCTGTATCCTTCAATACTTTTTTGATAAGCCCTTCTGCTGGGAATGGTCTACCGGAGTTCATGGTTCTGCCTGCATCAATAAGGGCTCTTACATCGAATTTACTGCCATAAATCTCTGGCACTTCTTTTTCAAGGTTAAGAAGTCCGTAAACCGCCATCATGGCTGATCTGACAGAGTACTCAACAGTAAAGACGCAGTCGTCTTCTATTTCTGCAAATTGACCAAGGAATGCCAAATTCTCACTGCCGTTTGGAATGACGTTTGGTCTATCCCCTTTGACTCTTGGCATGAACTGGCTGGTGATATACGGCATCATGACTGGTTTAACAATTGAACTGTCAATAATCTCATTCATCAAATCGCCTTCAACGTTCAAATGGTAAAGGAGTTCTTTGAAAAGTTCATGTCCGGTACAATCAGACATTTTCTTTTTAATAAAGTCCCCTTCACGGTCAGCAAAGAGTCCGTAACCCCATAGTACCAATACGTTGTCTGGTTGATTTTCAAAATGCGGCTGTCTGCTCATGGTAAAGCTCATTAACCAATTGGAGTCTTTTATTGTAATAACGCTACCCGTTGCCCCTTTGCCACTATATGGGTCAATCCCGGTTAAGTCCTCTAGTACCTGCGCAAACTTCGAATCTTTAAGCGTTACCGTAAACGATTCCCATTTGGTTTTGTCTATATCCCCATGGAATACTTCTGGTCTGCCAAAAGACGTATCTTTTTTCGCAAGATTGTCCCATAACTGCCAAACGGCGCCTGTTTCTCTATTGAGTACTGGTGCGCTGTCGCTACCTCCAAGTGTTGAATTTTCAGTCATAGAGCCATTTGTGACAAATACAAGATCCTTGTCAGTCACTGCTACCATGCGGTTTTCACCCGCTTGCATGAGGTGAATGCCTGTTACTATTTTCTTGCCGTCTTCAATATGCATATCTAAATCCGTCACGACGGTATTATTGACGATATTGACCTTTTGATCCTGCAACCACTTCACCAGCGGTTTTACGAATGAATCGTATTGGTTATACTCTGAAAATAAAATGCCTTGAAGGCTGTTCATGCCTGACATTAAGTGTGTGAAGCGCTGCATATAGCGTTTCATTTCGACAACACTATGCCAAGTTTCAAAGGCAAACATGGTTCTCCAGAACAACCAGAAATTCGTATCCATGAAAGAGTCATCAAAGAACTGTTCCACGGTTGCTTTACCAAGCTGGTCTTCTGTGACCATAAACAGCTTCATAAGTTGCTTCACATGATGGTCTTCAAGACCGAGCGTTGAAGAATCTGCCTTTATGCCTCTGTTATGGATAACTCTTGCCGCCGATTTATTGGGGTCCCATTTGTTAATGGCTACAAATTCGTCTAGTATGGAAACCGATGGGTCCTTAAGTGTTGGTATATCGCCAAACATATTCCAAGTGCACTCATAGTGCTCTTCCATTTCTCTGCCGCCTCGAATGACGTAACCTTCCTCAGCATTTCCAGAACCGTCTAACGCACCACCATTAATGTCTTTACTCTCAAAAATGGTAATGTTTTCACCGGGCATTTTGCCGTCTCTGATTAAGAAAAACGCCGCCGATAAAGACCCTATGCCACTGCCGACTAAATAGGCCTTCTGTTTCTCAATGTTTTCTGGCTTTTTCGTATTAATATTCTTGTAGCTTCCCATGATGTAATTCCCCTTTCTGAGTTCATACTTAAATTTTAATAAGATATGCAGTAAGGGAAAATCACCAAATTCGCAATAGTGAGAAAATTTTGCTCATTTGTGCTTAAGTGTGTAAAAAAAGACTCCCCCTTACGGCATTCCTGTCGTAAGGGGGAGTCTCTATCGTTTTTTTAATGATTACTAAATAACTTCATAACGCTTTAACAAATCAAAGATAACGGTCTTTGAAAGTAAGCCCATGTTTTGTGGTGTCATCAATTTGCCAATCAATGGATTTTGTAAATCAGTGATTTTTTTGCCATCCATCATTTTAACAGTTGAATCAAGGAGTACACGTACATCGTAGCAAGAGTTGAATACTTCTGGAACGCCACGGTCTACATTTAACAAAGTGTAAACAGCTTCCATAGCAGTTCTTACAGAGTATTCAGTTGTGAATACAACGTCTCTTGGTGTTTCAGCAAATTGACCAAGGAACGCGAAGTTTTCACTGCCAGCAAGCACGACGTTTGGTCTGTCGCCTTTAGTTCTAGGCATGAAGAAAGCTGTAATGTAAGGCATCATGCATGGAATGCTGTTTGCAGAGTTCGTTGCAAGGTCTAGAATTTCTGATTCTGGAACACCCATGTGGAAGAGCCATTCTTGTGTAATTTCAAGACCTGTACATTCTCTCATAGGTTTCTTGATGTAGTTACCTGGAACGTCTGAGAATAAGCCGTACACCCAAACTACTAATTGGTCGCCTGGTTGTGTTTTGAAATGTGGTTGTCTATTTAATGTGTAGCTCATAAGCCAGTTTGAGTCTTTAATTGAGATAATACCACCAGTAACCACTTTGCCGCTGAATGGGTCACGTTTGCAGATTTTTTCAATGTATGGTGGGATTTTATCATCTAAAGTTGTGATGGTTGCGGACTCCCAGTTAGTTGCTTCTACGTCTGTACAGAACTTGTCTGGGTGACCGAATGATGGGTCTTGAGCCGCAATGTTCTTCCAAAGTTTCCAACAGCCACCTAAAGAATCATCGATTTTTACTGGTGTGTTTTGGTCGCCAATCGAAGAATTTTCTGTACAGCTACCGTTTGTAACAAAGACTAAATCATTGACAGTTAAGTCGATTGTCTCTTCTTTGCCACCACATTCGCATACGATTTGCTTAGCGATTTTTTTGTCGCCATTGATATCAAAAATAACATTCGTTACTTGTGTATCGTATTGGAAGTGAACGCCATTAGCTTCAAGGTATTTAACCATTGGTAAGATCAATGACTCATATTGATTGTACTTAGTGAACATAAGTGTTGAAAGGTCTGGAAGGCCACCAATATGGTGAATGAATCTTTGAATATAAAGTTTCATTTCTAATGCACTGTGCCAGTTTTCAAACGCAAACATCGTTCTCCAGTATAACCAGAAGTTCGAATCAAATACTTCGTCTGTGAAAATTTCATCAATTCTTTTATCGTAAAGGTCTTCATCACGCATCATGAATAACTTTGAGATCTCCATAGACGCTTTTTCGCTAAGATTGAATTTGCCGTCTGTTTTTGCGTCTTGACCTCTGCCTTCAATGACTCTCATCAATGAATAGTTAGGGTCTTCTTTGTTCAACCAGTAGTATTCATCTAATACAGAAACGCCGTCTGTTTCGATTGAAGGGATTGAACGGAATAAATCCCATAGACATTCAAAGTGATTTTCCATTTCACGGCCACCGCGAATAATGAAGCCTCTTTGAATATCGTTGATACCATCGCAAGCACCACCTGGTACACTAAGTTCTTCAAGTATATGAATGCGATCGCCTTTCATTTGACCATCACGTACTAAAAAACATGCCGCTGCAAGTGATGCTAAGCCAGCACCTACAAGATAAGCCGATTTTTCATCAACGCCGACTGGTTTTTTAGGACGTGCGAATGCTTCGTAATTTCCATTTGAATAATACATAATTAATAACCTCCAAACATTTATAATGTAACTCGATTATAGTCCTGTGTTTGATGCATTAACATATACAATTACCCTGTTTTGTCTATATTACACTGAGTTTTATTGATAAATCATTCTAACTCATAATTAAGTAAGCAAAAAACCTCGAGTAAAATTTCATACTCGAGGTTTTGGCAATCTTGTGAATTGCGTTCATCTTTGGTTTTCCCGACTAGTGCCCTCGCATGATCACTTCTACATTTTGAATGCCCTGATCACTTAGCAAAGGAATTTTATTGTCACTAAGTTCAACGCCATTTATTGTAATATGAACAGTACCATGACTTATACCCTCTGGGTTACTGATTTGGATATTGTAGTGGGTCTGTTCGAAGGTATATTGAATAGAAAACTGCTGCCATCTCTTAGGAATACAAGGGTCAATTATTAAGTCAGACCCATTTTTATTAAATCCTAAAATACTGTTTACTCCAGCTTGATACATCCAACCGGCAGCGCCAGTATACCAGCTCCAGCCGCCTCGCCCAATATGTGGTCTGCAACCGTAAACATCTGCTGCCATCGCATACGGTTCTGTTTTATAAATACCTGTCTCAGTATTGGTTCTGGC
>JBGSUZ010000157.1:0-3269 GCA_041753235.1 Acidaminobacteraceae bacterium | reverse complement strand
TACATGACAAGTTGCGCTACTGCCGGATGAAGAATTCTTACAACAAATATACAGCCAATCCCCCACATTAATGAGAAAGCTAAACATACGTAGCCTCCCAAATTAAACGGTTTGTCTGAGTAGTCCCACCATTTGCTGTGAAATATCTTTTCCAGTATAAAACCGCTTATAAATTCCAACACAGATGTCAGTAAAACAGAACCAGCAAACAGCATCATCAAATTGTTTGAAAGCGGCGTCAATGCCAGTACTACGCCCACTGCTCCAAATCCGTAAATTGGACAGAACGGGCCATTTAAAAAACCTCTGTTAACAAATTCTCCAGTCACTGCAACAGCATAAATGACTTCACAGCACCACCCTAAGAATGCATAAATAATAAAAAACCAAAGGTACTGATAAAATTCTAAATATTCCATTGTGCTAAACCGCCCTTCAGCGTTATTAATAATGTCTTTTGGATAGCTTTACAGAAGCAGTATAAACCTTATACCTTATGCGCTGCTATCCAATCTTTATACCAGAAATACGATTTTTTAGGGATTCTTTTTCGTGCTTCATCTTCAAAATCGATGTAAATAAATCCATATCTTTTTTGATACCCATTAAGCCAACTGAGCAAATCCGTAAAGGACCAAGTGCAGTAGCCTAGTAGCTCAATACCTTCATTTGATGCGGCTTCGCATACTTCTGCATGAGCCTTTAGAAATTCAATTCTATAATCATCCGCTATTTCACCAGACGCAGTTAATTGATCAAATGCACCTAAGCCATTTTCACTAATCAAGATTGGCAGGCCGTATCTATTTTGAAGTTGATTTAACCCGTACTTCAACCCATTAGGGTCTATAGACCAGTCCCAGTCTGTGTAAGTGAGTTCTGGGTTTTTTACATATTTATACAACCCCGGAATACCGCTCTCGCTTTGCGAGCCTTTTTTTCCTGTGGTATTCATTTTGCCTAATCCCACGCCATCAGCTGGGTTATGGGCAATCATAGCTGTTTGATAGTAATTAATGCCTATAAAATCTGTAGCGTCCGCACCCGCTTTTAAACAGGCTAAATCCTCTGATGACACTTCTGGCATAATTCCCTTCATACGATAGTGCTGAACAGCTATTTCAGGATAATGACCCTTAAAATAACTGTCAAAAAACCACCAGTTCGCAGTTGCTTCATATGCTTCAAGTGCTTTTTTATCTTCCTGTTTTTCACTTGCCGGATAGGCGGGCATAAACGCAATGCTTGAACCTATTTTACCAGTAAAATTCATTTCTTGGTACACCAATACTGCCTTTGCATGGGCTAGGCCCGCGTGGTGACAGACTTTTAGATAGCGTGCCTCATCCTTAACCCCTGGTGGGTGAATACCTAAAACATAGCCTTGATGGGTAAATACATTGGGCTCATTCATGACAATCCAATATCCAACACGGTCGCCATAGGCTTCAAAGCAGGTTCTAGCAAACCGTTCAAAGTCTTCTATAACGTTTGGACTTTCCCAACCGCCATATTTATCTTGTAGCGCTTGAGGCAAATCCCAGTGATAGAGTGTTACCATTGGCTCTATTCCCGCTTTTAGCAATGCATTAATCAGTTTTTGGTAAAATTCTATGCCCGCTTGATTGACAGTGCCACTTCCCTCAGGATAAATCCGAGTCCATGCTATAGAAAAGCGGTAAGTTTCAAGTCCTTGTGCCTGCATAAGTGCCACATCTTCTTCAAATCTCTCATAGTGATCTGTTGCACGGTCGCCATTGGTCCCCTCAAAAGTTTTTCCCGGTATATGGGACCATACATCCCATATAGAAACCCCTTTGTCCTCTGACTGATATGCACCCTCAATTTGATAGGCCGCAGATGCAGAACCCCATAAAATTGCTTTGTTTTTGATCATAGAAATTCCTCCTTTAATCAAAAACATCTCTCATGAAGTCATTATACCGAAAACACTAAGGGCTGTCGAATAAAGTCTATGTATAGAAACCGCCAACACATCTAAAAAGTAACTTTACATCTTGAAACATTGAATAAGTTCAACAACAAAAGGGCATAATATAAAAAGAAGCTTCGTCGTCAGCTAACTTTAATTAGGAGGCTGCGTTCAAAGGAGGAACTAGTATGCCTATGTCTGCAAGTCACGCGCATGATACCTTCATGCAAAGTAGCCTTAATTTCGAGAGAACTATTTCAAAAATATCATCTAGATTTGTTATGATCACCGATGATCTTAACAGCGCCATTCAGGAGTCATTGGAGGATATAGGAAAAATAAGCGGCTCAAGCCGTGCTTACATATTTGTCTTCAATAGTGGGTTAGAAACAATGGATAATACACATGAATGGTGTTCTGTAAATGTCATACCTCAAATCGATAACCTTCAAAATTTACCGTCTTCCATGTTCCCTTGGTGGATATCTAAACTCACACGCAATGAGATTATTCTCATTCCAAATATATCTGAGATGCCTTTAGAAGCAGTCGCTGAGAAAGACCTTTTAGAGAGTCAAGGTATTCATTCTCTCATAGTGCTACCAATTTTCATATGCAATGCACTCTATGGCTTCATCGGTTTTGATAACGTTGAGAAGGATAATAAATGGGATACGTATGACCATACCCTTCTGCGGCTTGCCTCTGAAATTTTTGGAAACGCCTTTCAAAGACTCCAATCTGAGGCAGTCCTAAGAGAAACAAACCAACAGCTCCTTGATCATATTGAAGAAATTAAACGACTCCAGTCACAGTTAATTAATCAAGAAAAGATGGTCGGCATTGGTCAACTTGCTGCAGGCATTGCACATGAAATCAATAATCCCCTAGGGTTTGTCACAAGTAATTACGAAGTACTCTATAGATACGCAGACAATCTTACCAAAATACTACTACCGCTTCGTAACGTTCTCAAAAAACCGAACTTAGAAGTTCAACCAGACCTCTGTCATCAAACACTAACTGAAATTAGTGAACTCTGGAAGACCTATAAAATCGATCTCATTCTTGAGGATATGACTGAATTGCTAGATGACTCGAAAATTGGATTTGACAGAGTTAGTGAAATAATTTCTTCACTTAGAAATTTTGCACATACAGAATTAAATGACGTCATGGATTATGAAAATATTCATGATATTCTCAATGAAGTCCTGTTAATTCTCAATAATGAAATCAAATATTCAGCAGAAGTTGAGCGTCAATACGGGAATCTGCCACAACTTTACTGTCACCGTGGTCAGATGGGGCAGGTATTTATTAATCTTTTAATGAA
>JBGSUZ010000156.1:0-10921 GCA_041753235.1 Acidaminobacteraceae bacterium | reverse complement strand
A
The DNA here is from genome assembly GCA_041753235.1 of Acidaminobacteraceae bacterium. Classification (GTDB taxonomy): domain Bacteria; phylum Bacillota; class Clostridia; order Peptostreptococcales; family Acidaminobacteraceae; genus JBGSUZ01. The sequence goes on along the minus strand of JBGSUZ010000156.1, from coordinate 10,920 downwards.
CCGCCGTATACCGGACGGTACGTACGGTGGTGTGAGAGGACGGCTGACGAATTAATCGTCAGCCTCCTACTCGATTGATATTTTCTAATTTCATAGAAAAATGTAATGATTGCCATTACTGAAGCGCCTACAATTAAAGTATGGGTTAATAGTAGGCTTTTAAAAAATGGCATAACTCCTGAAAATTGGAGGATTATTATTAATAATGCGTTTCCTAATAGTAAGCCTGCAAACCAGCTGTAGTATTTTTTTGTATGTGTAATGACAGATTCCTTTATATAGAGAATCAGTGGTACTGGAAAGAGGGTTAAAAGAAGATAAGCTGAGCCGCCTATAAATAATGGACTTCCTGTAAACAGCTGTGTCATTTTCGACTCGGCAAAGAACCAGAGTGCAATACTCATTGCAAATAGACCCAGATAGGTAGTCTCCCATTTATTATATTGTTTTAGTGTAAGTGGGATTAAGAACATCACTAGTCCAGAAATAAATATGATAAAGGTTAATAACAAACTTGGCAAATAGAAGTCGATTAGATTTAAAAGCAAGTCTCCACGTGTACCATAGGTTATGGCATTAAATTTTCCAGACATGCTCTTAAAAGCTGAGGTCGCTTCTATCTGCAGTTGCTTGCCAGAAGCATTCTGGGGTATTGAAATGAGGTTCCATGTACTAGTGGCAGGCATATGCTTAAAAATACTTTTTGGGTTACTCTCATAAATCAGTTCTTGATCAAGGTAGAGGCGAATCGTCTGGAGTGAGCTCCTAATGCATAAGAACTGAGGGGAGTTGAAGTCGGTTCCAAGTGTTGTTTTTATGCTGGAAGACTGATTCTCTAATGCAGGAATATTAGCAGGCAGTCGTATGCTATGAAGACCGGTTGAACTCTCATAGAACCAATCTTGGTTCAAGTTATGAATAGGTTTATGTGTAAGTTTAAGGCTTGGGCCAGGGTAGAAACATGTAGGTATGACCAGCAGAAAAACAACAAAGAGCGTTGTCATATAAGTTATAAAGGCTTTATTTGTTTTCATTGATGCTCCTATTTCCTTATAAAAAATCGTTGTGAATATTCAGCCAATGGGGGCCTCTATTATCATTATAGTTTTTTTTTACACAGGATTCAAATGCTCAAACTGCTCATTAAAATACAAAAAAACAACCATACAAATATATTATTTTTTAGAAAGGCATTTACAAGCGCCCTCAATATTGTTAAAATTAAAACAGCAAAGCTTGATAATTTTTTAACTATTTATTTGTTGTTCAACAATATGGGAAATATTATCTGAAAGAAGGGCGAAAAATATGAAATTAAGCGCATGTATTGGATCATGGCAAGACGAGTTATGTGCTGACTTAAGAGATGATTTTACAGCAGAAAGTTTTGAAGAGTTACTTGAAACAATCAATTTAGGTGAAAAAATTAACAGTAAATATGCAGTTGTCGCTGAATGGTGTAGTGACTATTACTGGACTGCTGAAAGTTTGCTGCAGCCAATTTATTTAGAAAGTGCTAATCCATATGGCAGTATTATTTAGTGAATTAGTTTATACATATAGTTAACTTAACCAATCAGAGACCTTATAGGTCTCTTTTTTTATAGTGTATTGATTATAAATAAGGTCCTTTCGAAGTCCAAATCAATAATCGTATGAGGCTTGGCTAACAATTTAAGCTTTGGACGGGTAGGGTAATCCTTTCTGTATTCAATCACTAAAGCTTCACGACCGTCAGAAAGAACTACAGTTGACCCAACCGGGTAGATGCAAATATTTTTAACAAGTGCATGATAAATTTTAGGGTCGATGCGCTCAACTGCTTCACACATTAATATTTCTAAAGCTTGATAAATAGGCATACGTTTACGGTAGCTTCTATCAGTTGTCATAGCATCATACATATCACAAATGGTGACGATAGCTACAAACTCAGGTATTTCAGATTGCCTCAGCTTATGTTGATAACCAGAACCATCTAATTTTTCATGATGATAACGAATAATATTTTTAGAAATTGAGGAAAGTACACGGTCATCCTTTACCATTTCAAAACCATACTCGGGGTGGTTTTTCATTTCTTCAAATTCCTCTTCTGTCAGTGCACCCTTTTTATTAATGAGGTCAATTTGGACGTTAATTTTGCCTATATCATGTAGTAACCCACCCATTGCAATATTTTTAATAGCTTCATTACCATATTCAAGTGATTTGGCAACTAATATAGATAAGACAGCGACGTTAACGCTGTGCTTGTAGGTATACATATCGGTTCCCATGAGTTCGGTGACTGTGTAGAGCGTATCTTTATTATCTTCAAGGGCTCTCATAAGTTCATTTACAATATTTTCAACAACAAAATACTGTTTGAGAGGAATTCTGCCTGCCAAATTAGTTTTCTTGCTGGTTTTTAGAAGGCCGTCCATCGTCGCTTTAATGGATTTGATGGATTTAACCATGGTTTCATCGTCTACAATGCCTTTTGGTTCAATGCCTTCGGAGGATTCGTCATCAATGTAGAGGCAGAAAATTTGATTATCCTTGATTTTATGAATGAGGCTTTCTGTAAGCGCCATACCTTTGCCGAGCAGTAAATTTCCACTGTCAGAGTAAAGTGATTTGCCTACAATGTCACCAGCTTTTAAAGATTCAGTTTGAATAACACGCATACAATCACCACCCATTGGTATTGATACCACGTCATATCTGCTTTAATCTTGCTTTTATGTTGAGAACTTTGATTTATATTGGGTAACTATGCCAATATATCTGCTTAAAACCAGAAGCAGTTAAACTGCTGGAAAGGAGTTTAAGGATGAAACGTTCGGAAATATTAATTATAGATGATGAGGCTATCAATTTGCAAGCACTTAGAGGTGCTTTATCAGAACATTATAGCGTAAAAGCTTGTAAGTCGGGAGAAGCTGCGTATAATATGCTCAATGCAGGCCTTAAACCTGATTTAATTTTGCTGGATATTTCTATGCCGGAACTCGATGGCTATGAGACCCTCGAACTAATCCATGGGAAGCCCGAGTATAATGCCATTCCTATCATATTTGTAACAGCTTTAGACAGCTGTACAGATGAGGAAAAGGGTTTTAGAATGGGTGTAGTCGATTACATAACGAAACCAATTAAGCCTACCAGTGTACTTGAAAGGGTAAAAGTTCATTTAGAATTAAAAGAAGCAAGAGACTCACTTAATCGCAAAAATAGGTGGCTTGAAGAAGAAGTTAAGCGTCGTGTGAGTGAAAATCAATTGATTCAAGAAGCAACAATGGACATCATATCTCAATTGGTGGAGACCCGCGACTATGAAACTGGTAACCACATTCAAAGAACAAAATTGTATGTTGAAATCATTGCGAGACGGTTGAGTCTTAGTGACAAATACGAAAAAGTTTTAGACGAAGAGGCCATTTTGCGAATTACAAAGGCATCCGTTCTTCATGATATAGGGAAAATAGGCATACCGGATACAGTGCTCTTGAAACCGACTCGGTTAAAAGTAGAAGAATATGAATTGATGAAAACGCATTGTATTATTGGCGCAAAAGCAATTCGAAGTGCTTTTGGCAAGTATTTTCAAACGACAACGGTATTTACAAAAGAAGAACAACCTTCTATGAACAATTTTTTAGAAGAGGCGATAAACATCATATTGAATCATCATGAAAAATGGGATGGTAGTGGTTACCCCAATGGCATTGCTGGGGATTTGATTCCTATATCAGCAAGAATTATGATGCTTGCCGATATTTTTGATGCCTTAACTTCGGAACGTGTTTATAAAAAAGCGTGGCCTTTTGAGCAGGCGGTCGATTGGATTGTAAACAATTCAGGTGTTTTTTTTGATCCTGAGGTCGTTGAAGCATTTTTACAAGAAAAGGAAGCCTGCCATAATGTATTAATTACTATTTTAGATGATGAACAAGGGCATAAAGAATACTTGTGGGACAATGGGGGTGGCCAGTTATGAACCAACAGCAACAAGATAAAAACAAAAAAGTTCGGAGGGATCAAGACTTTATTTATAAAACCATAGTCAATACGATTCCAGATATGTTTTTTTTCATTGATTCAGAGGGCGTAATTTGTGATTTTAAGGTAAGCGATGATTCTGAATTATATGTAAGCCCAGAAGTTTTCTTAAATAAATCAGTTAGGGATGTGCTCCCCGAAAGTGTGGCTAATCTTTTTTTTATAAACTTAAAAAAATGTATTTATGAAAATAAAATGCATGCTTTTAATTACGAACTAGAATTTAAGGGAAGTTTAAAGTATTTTGAATGTCGTATTAATAAGGTGCAAGAAACAGAAGGTTACATAGCTATAGTCAGGAATATTACAGAGTTACACGCGTATATTGAAAAACTTAGACTAAACGAAGAACACTATAGACAATTATTAGAAAATGCCCCTTTTCCAATAATAATAACAGAGAGTGAATATCGACATGTCGTTTACTTTAATCGGCGTGCTGCAAAAGAATATGGGTTTAAGGATTCGGAACCAGTATTTGTAAATAATCATTATGTCGACATGGAACAGAGAAAACTTTTCTTAGATATGGTAGAGCAACTCGGTGAATACAAGGACTTTGAGACTCAACTGATCAATAGAAGTGGCGAGAAATTTTGGGCTTTAATGTCAGGGGTACTAATTACCTATAAAGAGAATCCTGCGTTTATGATTTCTGTAAATAATATTGAATTACAAAAACAAACGCTTATTAAATTACAAGTTGAAAAAGAGAAGTTGAAAGAACGTATTAAAGAACGGCAGTGTATTGAGTATGTCAATGCAATGACTGAAGACTATGATCATAATATCTATGTGGTATTGGAAGATTTGGTAAATCAAATTTGTATGGGTTGGCAATATATTGAGGATACAGCGGTATCTAGTCAAGTTGGCGACCATATTTTTATGTCTGAAAATTTTGTGGAAACCCAGTGGTGCATTTCAGAAGAAGGCCGTACGCTTAATGGCGATATAGTTATCGCAAAGGCCTGTTACTTAGAAGAAAAACCTGAATGTGATATAGGGCCATTCTATTATGAAGAGTTAGCTTTAATTCAAAGAATCTGCAAACGTGTAATAGATACAATTAATAAAAAGCATATGAAGTCTGAAATAGCTGAGAAAGAAGGCCTTTTAAAAGTAGTTTTCAATCAAACTGGTGTGGGCATTATTATTTTTGATCCAATGACGATTCAAATAATAGACTACAATAAATGCATATCAGACCAACATGGCTATGAATACGATGAATTTAAAGAAATTGCAGTAGAACTATTGAAATTAGAGGGACGCAATTGCCTAGTCAAGTCACTTCAAGTGGATCAAAATCAAATAGATGAAACGAGTTTTAAAACAACACATATCAAAAAGATGGTTCATTAATAGAACTGAGTATTAAAGTTAACAATGTATACTATTATGGACGTTCATATTGCTGCTTTGTATGCACGGATATCACAGAGCAAAATCTTATTCAACTAAAAGATAAACAAAGAACAGAACGACTAGAAAGAGATAATCAGTTAATGTGGCAGATTAGCCAGCTGGACTTAATTGCCAATGATGATTTGTATAAGTACTTTGATGAGTTAACCGCATTGCTCGGCAAAATGCTTAAAATTGAACGTGTTGGCATTTGGCTATTTGATGAAGATGAATCAGAGTTGATGTGCAAGAGTCTTTATGATTACGAGACGGACACGCATAGCAGTGGGATGAGCGTTTCAATGGAGGCATATGGTAAATCGTTTGAAATGTTTAGGAACTCTCGATATGTCAATGTGAATGATACTTTAACGGATTCCCGCACTATGGAGTTCATGGAAGACTTCATATTACCTCTGCAGATTACCTCTGGACTGGGCTGTATTATAGTATCAAGCGATAGACATATTGGCGCTGTCAGTTTTAGTGTAGTAGGTCGTCAGTATACTTGGGATGATTATGAAATAGCTTTAGGCTGTCAAATAGCGGATCATTTGGGTATTACAATCCTAAATAAAGAAAGATCAGATTTTGCTCAAGCCCTTAAAAAAAGTGAAGAGTTTCTTAAACGCGCTCAAGAAGTTTCTAAAACTGGAAACTGGGTGATTGATTTTGCAACTAAAAAAATTTCGTTATCGGATGAAGTGTATCGAATTTTTGATTTGTAACTAGGTACACTAATGAATTTAGATACACTCATTAGTCGCATTTATTCTGAAGATACAGAACTTGTGAAGGATAATTTTGATAAGCATAAACAAAATACGGCTGTAGATTTTCAATGTCGCCTAGAAACTAAGTTAGGGTTAAAGTGGATTGAAGTAAAGGCGTCAATAGAATATGACAATAATGGTAACGCAGTGCTAGGTGTTGGTACTGTACAGGATATTACAGAGCGAATAACAACCGAAATTGAGTTAAGTCAGTACCGGTTAAGGTTAGAGGAAATGGTTTTTCAAAGAACTTCAGAATTAGAAGAAGCAATAAAAATTGCAGAAAAGGCCAGCAAAGCTAAATCAGAGTTTATTTCAAATATGAGTCATGAAATTCGTACGCCAATGAATGCAATCATCGGCTATACGCATTTGATTAAGCGTGAGCCACTTACAGTGAAGCAATATGATCAGCTTGAAAAACTTTCGACCGCCTCCATGCATTTACTTCAAATTATTAACGATATATTGGATATTTCGAAAATTGAAGCCAATAAAATGGCGTTTGAACTTCAAGAATTTGAGTTGCCACGTGTGATAGATCATGTTTGTGAGTTAGTAGAAGCGTCCGCAGCTAAAAAACAACTAGAGTTATACATAAATATGAAGGATATTCCAGTAAAAGTAATTGGTGATGGCACACGACTAGGCCAAATCTTACTCAACTTAGTCAACAATGCAGTTAAGTTTACTGATAGTGGTAGTGTGGGTCTCACTGTAAGCTTCGTTTCGGATCCTAAGCTTGAAAATAATTTTAAAAGACTTCAAGTTGTGGGCCGATATGATTCTATTCAGGTACTGCGTTTCGAGGTTAAAGATACAGGCATTGGATTAAAAGAAGAGCAAATTGATAATCTGTTTAAAGAATTTACTCAGGCAGACCTATCCACAACGCGTATGTATGGTGGCACGGGGCTTGGGTTAGCCATTTCGAAAAAACTTGTTGAGCTGATGGGTGGCAGAATTGGGGTTACTAGTGAATTTGGTTTGGGTAGCTCGTTTTGGATGGAATTGCCATTTGGATTTAAATCAAATACGTTGGAAAATAGTTCTGAAGCCAATCAATATAGTGGTTTAAGCGTGCTTATAATTGACGATGATATTGAAGCATGTGAAATGATTAAGTCTATGTTTGAAACTTGTCATATGCCTGCAACTGTTTGTCATACGGGTCAAGAAGGATTAGAACTTTTGAAAGAGGGGGATACATTCGGGAAACCTTTCCACTTTGTGACGATAGATTATCGTATGCCAGTTATGAATGGGTTAGAAGTTATTGAACGTATACAGAAAGAACATTGGGTCTACCCACCTCAAATTATTTTAGTGACAGCCTATGGTGCAGAGCTTAATCAGTTGCATTCAGATAAAATTGAGGATTTGTTAACAATCAATAAACCACTTACACAAACAAAGCTGTGCGATGCGTTAAGTACATTCTTTATGAAAAAATCTGTGATTTCGCCACATACCTCAGAAAACGAAATTAGGAATCTCTTCTCTACACTTGGTAAAAAACACGTACTTCTAGCAGAAGACAATCCAATTAATAGGGAAGTAACCCTTCAATTACTGGAGTTCATTGATATGGAAATAGACATAGCCGAAAATGGACAAGAAGCCGTGGAGATTGCTAAGCATAAAACCTATGATTTAGTATTAATGGATGTACAAATGCCAATAATGGATGGTTTAGATGCGACAAGAGCAATTCGAAAACTTCCGGAGTGGAAAAGTATACCGATTATTGCTATGACTGCCCATGCGTTTAAAGAAGATATTGAGACGTGCATCCAGTCGGGAATGGATAGTCATTTATCCAAACCAGTACAACCTCAAAAGCTCTATAATGAAATGCTTAAGTGGCTATCGGATGGTAAGGCAATGGAAGAAATTGAGTTTAATTTGCCATCAATAAGCGACCTAGATGAAATGGAACAAGGTGAGCTTATTTTACTTGAAGGTATTGACGGTCTGGATGTAAGATCAGGTTTAATGACCATGAGTGGCAAATTGAAAAAATACATCAATTTACTGGCACAGTTTGTGTCAAATCATAGTGGTGATGCAGAGCGGTTTGCTGAATTATTAAAAACTGAAAATCTTAATGAACTAGGCAAAGAGGCACACGCTATAAAAGGCGTATCTGCAACACTAGGTGCTTTTGAAATACAGGAAGTTTCAAAAGCAATTGAGATAGGTGTAAAAAATAACCTTTCCATAGACGAATTGAGTGTGTTGAATGATAAACTGATTGTGCTGTTAAGTGATTTTAAAACACAATTTAATAATGTGTCTAACGTTGTACAATTGGAAAATAGCTCAAATAGCCTAGGTCAAATAAATATTATGCAGCTCAAAAATTTACTCAATCGCGTAGAGGAATTATTAAGTAATCATGACACAACCGTTAATGATTTAATCGAAGAATCAGGTGGTTATTTAGTAGAAATGTTTGGCGACGAAGCACTGCTTTTGTGCAAGCAAATTGAAGACTTTGAATATGAAGAGGCTTCAATTACGTTACAGCTGCTTATGAATTTACAAAACTAAAGTGGGAACTAAAAAAGGAGCTCGAAGGCTAAATACCTTCGAGCTCCTTATTGCTTCTTTTTACTTTGAGCTTTGGTAAGTTTTAATTCAATTTGCCGTCTAAATAAAAGTTTGAGAATTAAATCGCTAGTAGAGGGGTGTACATCATAAAAGCCACAACTTAAAATATACGTTTTCCCAGTTTTGTAGTAACGGACAATTCGTATTGGTAATTGGGCATCTAGTTCTAACTCATTGATACTTTCCTTAACAGCAATTTTCAAAGAACCTAAAGGCGCATTAATAATAATACTGCCGATTTCTGGAGTGGCTTCTAAAATAATCGTATTGCCACCTAACTTTATAATGTCTACTGTTACAGCACCAGCTAAGTCTATAAATAATTCTGTCTGTGAACTCCAAGGTAATGAGAAATATTTATCTGGTGGCAAATAGACAAAGTTAGTCAAAAAGAGCTTATCTTCTAGTAAACCATAGACATCTGTATTAAATTCTATAAATTCATTCTGTTTGAAAAAGCTAATGGTACATTTATGTATATCGTGCAAGGATAGCTGATTTAAGTGTTCTTCAGATTCATGAAGTATAAATTTCCCCTTTTGTTTACTGATAATGATATTTCCTGTAAATGCTTTTATTGTTTTAATGTCCTTATAGAAAAAACTAAGTGAGGCATGTGGTATAAAGTCTGCATCGACTAAGGCTTCGGAAGGCATAAATTTATGTTCTTCTAATATTTTAATCATTACCTTGACGATGTCTGGATCGAATAATATACCAGCCTTTGCATTCAACTCATTAACGACTTCATCTGCACTAAGGGTAGGCTTGTGCACTCTGTAGGAGAGCATAGCATCAACACAGTCTGCAATTTGAAGAATACGGCTAAGGTAGGGAATATCTTTTCCTATAAGGCCATCCGGATATCCGGAGCCATCGTAGCGTTCGTGATGGTGTTTTATTATTTTGGGAATTAGTTCAAAAATTGGTAAACCATAAATTATTGACTCAGCAATTTGTGCGCTTCGAATAGGGTGAATTTTTATCAACTCGTATTCTTTCAACGACAGAGGCGTGTCTTTATTGGCAATTTCGTCTGGAATAAACAGCATGCCATTGTCATGGATAAGTGCGGCAAAGTAAAGTTCAATTTGGGCACTAGAAGATAGCTTGAGTTCATTAGAGAGCAAAATACACCAATTGGCAACATTTGTTAAGTGGTGCGGAAGATAATGAACTTTTGCAATGAGTAACTCTGAATAAATATCGACCATTAGATATATTTTTTCATAAGACATAATGAGCATTTGAAGATAGAACAGCAAGTATTCCATACTATTCCAAAGTTGCTACTCGCCAGAAAGCATCTCAAACGTAAGGGGTTCGGGCGTCAATAGGACAAGTTCGGCAATTGGATGCCCAGCAAGTTCATCGTTATGAAAAAGCCTAAGGTTGCATTGATTAAAGCGCTCAGACAAAAAAAATTGAACTTCAATTCTGTCGGTCAAACGCATGGCTCTTTGCGATTCATTGAACGCTTCCGGCCTATAGGCAATATCTTCTTCGGTAAAGTGAAACCCCGGTTGTCTGATCATTTTTTTTGAAAAAGAGAGCTCGGAGCCGTCATTATTGAATATAAGCAAAAATAGACCTAAGAGCTGATTTCGAAATGAAGCTCTGTAAAACAAGCGCTCTAGCTCACTGTCAATATTAATGAAATTGTTTAATACAAATCCCTTATTCATAGGCCCACAACCTCATCTGCTAAATAGCTATTCTGATGACAAGCATGAAACGCAACTATAGAGCGACTATTCATGAATGTTTTCAAAAACCTGTTCTCTTTCAAATAAGTGTATATCTTCTTCGCAATTATGTCGTATAATACCCTCATGTTCAATATTCCATGGGCCTTGTGGCTCATCTAAGTTACTCATTTTAGGTTTAGCTTCCTGATTTAACTGCATCAATTCAGTTTCAATTAAATCGATTTGTGCTTCATACTTTTGAATGGTATGTTGTAGCTCGTTTTCTAAATGTTCTTTTAAATGGATAAGTTCTTGTGGCGTTTTGGCCATTTTGAGGTCACCTCTTTCGTAGAATAAATTATCATTTTGGAATCATTTGGACGTATACCCTGTTG
>JBGSUZ010000155.1:0-2867 GCA_041753235.1 Acidaminobacteraceae bacterium | reverse complement strand
GTTTGAAATTGCATCAAATAGTAGTGCTGGCAATCAGGCTCTTTTTAGTCTCTACACCCATCTGAGTCAGAAACCCTATGCCACCAATCTACTGCTTAAACGCCGACAGCTCCCGAAAAATACGGACAAAAAAACAGCGGAAGTCCGTTTGCTACTCAAGGGAAATGTGCTCAGAGAAGACGTTGGCATAGTGGATGAAGTCGAGCGGGGCAGGCAAATTAGTGTGTTTACCCTCATTCGAGAGATACTTAATTTTTTTAAGTGCAACAATCCATATTTCGGACTTTATGGGAATATGGGGTACGATTTAGTTCGCCAATTTGAGACGCTGCCACAAGTATTAGAGCGTCCTGAAAATTACCCAGAACTGGTACTTTTTCTTCCAGAGCAGCTTTATGTAAAAGCCAATAAGTACGAGCTAGCCAAAGTATATACCTTTAAGCCTGAGCCCCTAATAGCAAATGATTGCTGTAATTATTCGGACATAGCACTCGTAAAGAATGAGGCGGAATATCCCTTATCCAGTAACATTCAAAAACCAGACTTTTCTAGGGACAAAGTCATTGACGTAGAAGCTTATGAACAGTTAGTAGCTAGTTGTAAGAAGTCCTTTCAGTGTGGCGATTTATTTGAAGTGGTACCGTCTTATAATCGCTACCATCCACTGGAACAAAGGCCTTCAGAAGTCTTTGCAAAACTGCGACTGTTAAATCCCAGTCCCTTTCATTATTTTGTGAATATGGGTGGGGACTATCTTCTGGGTGCATCGCCTGAGTTGTTTGTTCGGGTAAAAGAGGGGCGCGTGGAGACCTGTCCTATTTCAGGAACCATTGGGCGGGGAAATAGTGCAATTGAGGACAGTGAACGGGTACGGCAGCTCTTAAACTCCCAAAAGGATGAAGACGAACTCACCATGTGTACGGACGTGGACCGAAACGATAAGTACAAAATATGCAAACCAGAATCCGTTCAAATCAAGGGCAGGCGGTTAATTGAGCAGTACAGCCATTTGTTTCATACGGTAGACCATGTGGTTGGCGAACTGGAAACAAACCGAGACGGAGTTGACGCGATGATAGCACATATGTGGGCAGTTACGGTAACGGGGGCGCCAAAGAAAGCAGCCATTGAGTGGATAGAGGCACATGAGGCCACCCCGAGATTCTGGTATGGCGGTGCAACGGGCTTTTTAGGTACAGACGGCAGTGTCAACACAGGGCTAAGCATACGGGGAATGCACATTGTCTCCAATACCGCTGCCGTTCGAGTGGGTGCAACAGTTTTGCATGACTCTGACCCTAAAGCGGAAGCTGTTGAAACAGAGGTGAAAGCTAGCGCTATGGAACAAGTGTTAAAGTCAGTCGTGAACTGCCCGGTTACAAATCCGAGCGTAGCGAACTTGTCTGTGGAGAAGCTAAAAGTGCTACTAATCGATTTTGAAGACTCTTTCGTCCATACCCTTGGGGGCTATTTTGCACAGTCAGGTTGTCAGTTAAACATTATTCGGTACGACAAGGCGCTGGCATACCTAGACACCTTCCTGAAAACCGAGTCTGTAGACCTTGTGATTTTATCCCCTGGACCTGGGAAACCTTCTGACTTTGAACTGTCAACAATCATTGAAAAACTGGTTGATCTGAAAATGCCCATTTTCGGCGTGTGTCTTGGGCTTCAAGGGATTACAGAATATTTCGGAGGACGCCTAAAGCAGCTGGAAACACCACTACACGGCAAAAAGTCTGAAATTCTGTTAAACGATGTAGAAGCCCTTCACTATGAGGCACTTTTCGGCAGAAGCAGCCGTTCGCAGCACAAAATGGTAAACGTAGGCAGGTATCATTCACTTTACGCTGACCATTTACCAACAGACCTTGTAAGCTTTGCAAAAACAGCAGAGGGTATTCCAATGGGCATTTGTCACAAATACTTACCCATTTGGGGCGTACAGTTTCACCCAGAGTCTCTTTTAAGCACTGAAAATAATTTTGGAATGAACTTGGTGCAATCGCTAGTCAATTATATACGGTTAGAACTAAAGGGAAGTGCCAAAGAAAGGTGTGTGTGAAGATGGTTGCTGTGCTGCACCCTGCGGGATGGGGGCTTGACCAATAATTTTAAATTTTCAAAAGCGTTTATTGCCAATCACATTAAAAGAATGGTTGAAGCCCAAATTGATATTGTCGAACTTGGTTATAGGCGGCGTTCGGAAAAAGGGGAACGCTTATCTTATTGTGAGGAAGCTCAGATAAAAGATTTTCTAGAAGCAGAGGCAATAACAAGGGGTAAAACCAAATTTGCAGTTATGGTGGATGCCAGCGAATTGAATAACCAGCCTCTAAACTTTTGTTCCTGCAAGGATTCGGTTTTTGACGTGGTGCGTGTGGCTTATTATGAGTATCAAAGCGAGACAACAATGTTGGCGGCGAAACAGCTGATTGACTTGGGGTACGCAGTCTGGCTAAATTTGATGGCAGTGTCTCAAGTGCCAAAGGAAAGATTAATACAGTGCTTGCAACAGGCAGCCCGTATTGAGGGGGTTGAGGGGTTCTATTTGGTGGACAGTTACGGTGCACTGCTGCCAGACGATGTTAGAACGATTGGACAGCTGATGCAAACGTATTGCAGTGGCTTAAAGAAGGGCATTCATACCCATAATAATTTACAGCTGGCAGTTGCCAATTGCCTAATGGCTAAAACGCTGGATTTTGACTACTTCGATGGCAGTATCTTAGGCATAGGGCGAGGTGGCGGCAATTGTCCACTTGAAATTCTGCTCCCTTTGATTAGAGGAGAAGATACGTTTAACAGCATTATCTATGACTATATTGAAGCGGTGAACCTTTCAAAACAGCGTGATTTTATAAATG
>JBGSUZ010000154.1:0-2756 GCA_041753235.1 Acidaminobacteraceae bacterium | reverse complement strand
TACTGGAATCCAAAATTTCTCGTCATAGTTGGAGTCTTTATTGGTAACGTCACCATCCAGATAAGAAATAAGTCTAATTTTTGCATTGCCTTTTTTAGCCGTAATTTTGTAAGAAATAGCGCCAGTTTCTCTATCGAATAAAGAAAGGAATCGCTCTGCGGCTATGTCGAGAATAACGCCATTGTCTGCCTCTACGGTAAAGGTTCTGTTAAGAACTCCGTTCTTCATGTCGAGTACTCGGTTGTAGTCCAGCACTTTCCATGTAGCGAGGTCAAGACTTGTGTCGTCTATATAGACTTTAATGCCTATAAAGTTAATGGCATTGAGAACTTTTGCAAAATACTCGGGATAGCCATTTTTCCACCAGCCAACTTTGGTTTTGTCTGGATAGTAAACCCCTGCGATATAAGTCCCTTGAAGTGTTCTGCCAGAGAAATCTTCTTCATGGTTGCCACGCATACCCATATAGCCGTTACCAATACTGGTAAGACTCTCGAAAATTTCGTTATCTAGGGCATCATAACCCTCTTGGATGATTTTCCATTCATCGTGCTTCACTAAATTTCTCAAAGATATCACCAACCCTCTATGTTTTAATGCAACCGTTTGCACAGTTTACGAAAAATTAGACAGCCATGACAGCTGTCGGCTTTTTCAGTTGTATACCACATTATATCAGAACTTAAACGGTTTTTTAAGTCGTTTTTAAAAAAAATAAAATTAAAAATAATGAAAATTTCTTTTCAGTTTGCATCAATTAGGCTATCATTATAGTGATGTTTTTATGATAACGGTTGCAGAGGAGGATTCATATGATTAAAGGATGTTTATTTGATTTAGATGGTGTTTTAGTAGATACGGCTAAGTACCATTTTTTAGCATGGCAACGACTGGCTGAGGAGATTGGTATTACTTTTACACACGAAGATAATGAAAGACTTAAAGGCGTGAGTCGTATGCGTTCTTTAGATATTATATTGGAAATAGGGCAAGTTACTTTAGACGAAAGTCAAAAGATTACCCTTGCTGACAAAAAGAACGAATGGTATAAAGAATATATCATGAAAATGGACGAGTCAGAGATTCTGTCAGGTGTTGCTGAGTTTCTTAGTCATTTGAAGGCTCAAGGCATTAAAATTGCACTTGGTTCGGCTAGTAAAAATTCACCTATTATATTGGAACGTACAGGTCTTGCCAAGTACTTCGATGCGATTGTTGATGGCAATGACGTGAGTGCGGCAAAGCCAGATCCAGAGGTTTTTTTACTAGGTGCTAAGCGACTTGGTTTTAAACCTGAGGAGTGCATTGTATTTGAGGATGCACAGGCGGGCATTGAAGCTGCTCAAGCAGGGGGCATGAAGGTTGTTGCAGTTGGCACAGAGGAACTGCTTAAGGGTGGAGACTTGTATATTCAGGACATGGCCCAAGACTTTGATCGTTTAAATACTTTTATTTCGGAGGCGTAATACATGTATATTGGCATAGATTTAGGCGGCACAAATGTGGCAGGCGGTTTGGTAGACTTAGAAGGCAAATTATTGGAAACTTTCAGCATACCAACCGAAGTGGCGCTTGGCTACGAAAAGGTAGTTAAGAATATAGCTGCAGTTTGTACTGCGCTTGTAGAAAAATTGCCAGAAGGCAAAGTTTTGGAAGGTATAGGCATCGGCGTGCCAGGCCTAGCTGACGATCATAGTGGTATTGTTTACGAATGTGTGAATTTGTTATGGAAAACACCACATGCCCTCAGAGAAGATTTACAGCGCTACCACGATGTGCCAGTGCATATTAGCAACGACGCTTCTGTTGCGGCAGTAGCAGAATTTAAAGTAGGCGCACTTCAAAATGTACGAAATGGTATTTTGTTTACGCTAGGAACAGGCGTAGGAGGCGGTATTATAGTAGAGGGTAAACCCTTTAGCGGTTCTCATGGCGTAGGGTCTGAAATTGGTCATATGGTGGTCGGTGAAGGCGATTATACTTGTAACTGCGGACGTAACGGCTGTTTGGAGACTTTCTCTTCTGCGACGGCTATTATAAAATATGCACAGAAGCTGTTAGCAGAGGGGGAGATCTCTCCTTGGTTGGTAGCTCATGGTGTTCTATCAGCGCAGATTGAAGCAAAGCACGTTATTGATGGTGCGAAGGAAAAGGACCCTGTATGTGAAAAGGCCTTTAACCGCTTGGTGCATTATTTGGCGGTAGGTATTATCAATAGTGTTGTATTTATTGACCCCGAGATCATTGCTATTGGCGGTGGTGTGGCTAAAGCGGGTGACTTCCTAATGGATGCGCTTAAAATAGAACTCGAAAAACATCGAATTTTCAAAGCAGCACCGAGCTTTGAACTTGCATTTGCCGAAATGGGCAATGATGCAGGGATAGTCGGTGCAGCTATGCTGTGTTTGGCGTAAGTTTATTTAATTCTTAAAAGTAACTTGAGTTGAAAACAGTCTTCAAACCGTCTCAGGTCAAACCCAAGTTGTTTTTCTATCTTGTCCAGCCTGTAAATAAGGGTGTTTCGGTGTATAAAAAGTGCTCTGGCTGTGTCTGTCAGGTTAAGGTTCATTTGAAAGAGCATGTCGATGGTGCGAAGCATCTCATCGTCAAGATGATTGGCAAGGCCTTGGTGGCGTATGGCTTTAAAAATAGGTCCAGGTTTATGAGACAGCCATTCATCGAATAGAAGCTCTGACAGGAGTGCTTCAAAAAAAACAGGTGTCTTAATGGTGTCGGCAGGCATGAGTTTTTCAAGA
>JBGSUZ010000153.1:0-4145 GCA_041753235.1 Acidaminobacteraceae bacterium | reverse complement strand
TGCATACGCAATAATAACACTAACAAAGCGCTTAACCTTAAACTTTTTCTCAATCAGCATCATGAGCGGATTAATGAGATAAGCAAAGGTGAATCCCCATAAAAAAGGCATAAATATACCGATGGCAAACCAGTAGGCATCTTTAACTATTTGGAAATTATTGAGGAGCTTATAACTGACTATCAAAATAATAATCAGTGGAATGTATTCGAATCCTTTAACGTACCGCTTCATGGCATCTCTCCTGACTTTAAGTGGTGTTGCGTGTTGTAGTATTATTCTATCTAAAGTCAAAGCGCTAAGCAATAACGGTTACTAAAAATGCTTTGTTTTTTAATATGTATTAAAAAAAAATAACCTTGGCACGCCTGTTGAGCACATGACCAAGGTTACTTCTAAATAATACGCTTGGAGGGGTATTATCGATTCAATAAATGACACCTAAGCAACTTACTTTTTCTTGATGTATTTTCTTGTGTCGATTGCTACCGCTGTGATGATGATTAGACCTTTGATAATATACTGTAAATAGGGACTGACGCCAATAAAGGCCATGCCGTAGTTGATAACTTGGAAAATCAAAACACCAATGACTATACCGCCAATACTACCAATACCACCACTAAAGGAAACGCCGCCGACAACGCAGGCTGCAATGGCATCCAGTTCATACATATTCCCTGTATTGTTCGTTGCTGAACCGACACGCGCTGCTTCGAGAGAACCAGCAAAGCCATAGAGCATACCTGCTAGCATGTAAAGAATCATAAGCGTTCTGGCAATGTTAACCCCTGAAACCGCAGCTGCTTCTGGGTTACCGCCTATAGCGAACATGTTTTTCCCAAAACGTGTCTTATTCCATAAAAACCACATAAACACGACTGCCAAAGTTGCATAGATAACTAAATAAGGAATCATCAGCCCACCTAAATTGAAGCTTCCCTGGGCGAAATGCATATATTTTTCCGACAACCCCCCTATAGGTTGAGCCCCGTAGGGCGGTCTATCAAAGTAGGTTGAAGTAACGCCATAAATAATAATCATTGTACCCAGCGTTGTGATAAACGGTGTTACATGAAGTTTTGAAATAATGAATCCGTTGATTAAGCCAAAGACACCTGCAACTGCCATAACAATTAGAATAGGCACGATAATTGGGAGCGCCGGCAAGTTAGGATACATTCTGTACGCATATTCCGTACTTTGAAGGAGCGACGCACTTATAACTGCCGCTAAACCTACCATACGCCCAGCAGAGAGGTCTGTCCCTTGAGTGACAATCAAACCGCCTACGCCAAGTGCAATAATAATTCTTGTAGACGCCTGTGTTAATATATTTCCAAAATTTGTAATAGAGAAAAAGTCTGGAGATATGGCGACAATGCCAACCAGCAGGACTACTAATACAATGACAATGGCATTGTTTAGCAGGAAGCTTTTTATTTTCTTAGTATCAAGTGCATTCACTACAAATTCCCCCTTTATAAGTATTTAGCAGAAAGTACAAGTATCTCTTCCTGTGTTGTCTCACTGGTATTAACAATACCTGCCACCCTGCCATTGCTCATGACGAGAATTCGGTCGGTCACGCCTAGCAGTTCAGGCATTTCAGAAGAAATCATTATAATGCCTTTATTCTTTTTAGCCAATTCGTTAATCAATTGATAAATTTCAAACTTAGCCCCTACGTCAATTCCGCGGGTTGGCTCATCCAACATCAATATTTCTGGTTGTGTCAGCAGCCAGCGCCCTATAATGACCTTTTGTTGGTTACCACCGGAGAGTGAGCCAATGGTTGTACTTTGGGAAGGTGTTTTAACTGACATGCTGTCTATAACCCACTTGGTGTCCTCTTTGCCTTTTTTGTCGTTGAGTACACCAAGTGGATTGCAATAGCGGTCTATATTGGCAATAATTGAATTGAATTTAATATCGAGAATAGCAAAAATGCCATTGGTTCTTCTTTCTTCTGTTACAAGGGCAAATCCTCTCTTTATCGCATCCCGAGCATTATTGACCTTAACGGGCTTGCCATGAACTTTAACAGTTCCCAAGCTGACCTTTCTCATGCCAAACAATGCTTCAACCACATCTGTACGCTTTGAACCTACCAGTCCTGCAATACCAAGCACTTCACCTTTTCTCAGTTCAAAACTTACATCTTGAATGGACGGTTGGTATGTCGCAGTTAAGTGTTGAACCTCTAAAATAACTTCTCCCGGCACATTTTGTTTTGGAGGGAATCTATGCGTAAGGTCTCTACCGACCATTAGCTTGATAATGTCTTCTATTGTTATTTCGCTGGCAGACTTTGTTGCAATCCACTTGCCGTCTCGCATAATGGTAACATCGTCTGAGATTTGAAGAATTTCCTCCATTTTATGAGAAATATAAATAATGCCAACACCCTTATCTCTGAGGGTTCTAATAATTTTAAACAGGTGATTGACCTCTTTCTCCGTTAGTGAGGAAGTCGGTTCATCCATAACTATGATTTTAGAATTGTAAGAAACTGCCTTTGCTATCTCAACCATCTGCATTTCAGATACAGAAAGTTTTTCTACTTTTGTTCTAGGGTCAAGACTGATGTCCAGCTCCTTGAATATCGCCATAGTCTTTACGTACATTTTTTCTTCATCTATAAACAAACCACTTTGCGGGTATCTTCCAAGCCAAATATTGTCCATGATATTGCGCTGCTTGACCTGATTAAGCTCTTGGTGAACCATTGAAACACCATTGTCCAGTGCTTGTTTTGCAGTTAAAAATTTTACTTTTTTGCCTTCAAAAATGATCTCACCTTCGTCGGCATGATAAATACCGAAGAGACATTTCATTAAAGTTGATTTGCCTGCGCCATTTTCGCCCATCAAAGCATGTACAGTACCAGCTTTTACTCTGAGATTTACGCTATCGAGAGCTTTTACGCCTGGAAATTCCTTGGTAATACCAATCATTTCGAGTAGATATTGATTTTCCATCTGTTCACCCCCATTTATCCAGTAACCCATCGAGCAAACAAGGATGCAATACTGCATCCTCGCCCACTGATGTTATGCTGAGAAATTAAAATTCAATTCCTTATGCTTATTTGTAAGCATCCTCTGCAACTGTAATGTTGTCCATTGTAATTGCAACGTAAGGTACACGAACAGCTTTGTTATCATCGAATTTCCATATAGTACCATCAAGTGGATCTTTTCCATTTGCTACATTCACTGCTAATTCAGCCGTTGCAGCACCTTGGTTTTTCGCATCGTTTAGAACGGTACCAAGCATGATACCTGCTTTAACTTGCTCAAGTGCATCTGGAATCGCATCTACACCTACAACTGGCATGTACTTGTCTCCAGTGAAGTAGCCATTCGCTTTTAAAGATGAGATGGCGCCAAGTGCCATACCATCGTTATTCGTAATTACGAATTCAATTTTATCGCCGTGTTTAGCAATCCAAGCGTCCATTAACTCTTTACCTTTAACGCTATCCCACATACCCGTTTGAAGTTCAAGTTCTTGAACTTTAATACCAGCATTTGTGATGCCTTCTACTGCATATTTAGTTCTTGCTTCAGCATCTGGGTGACCAGGCTCGCCTTTTAGAAGTACATATTGTAAAACGCCGTCTTTATTTTTATCCCACTCTGGATGTGCTTTCCAAGCAGTAGAGATCATTTCACCTTGAATAACGCCAGCTTCTGCTGAAGCTGTACCAACGTACCAGCACTTGTCATAGCTTTGAAGAACGCTGGCATCTGGCTCTTTATTGAAGAATACAACTGGCAAATTTGCAGCCTTCGCTTTATTAATGATTGTTGGAGCAGCTTGTGGGTCTACTAAGTTGATTGCCAAAGATTTTACACCTTTAGAAATCATTAAATCCACTTGCTCATTTTGCTTCGCTTGGTCATTTTGAGAGTCATTCATACTGATTTCAGCTTTACCAGATGCAGCAGTTTCAATCGCTCTACGTACAAATGACATGAAGTTGTCGTCATATTTGTAGATAGTTACCCCAATTTTAGGCATTTCGGCAGCTGGTGCTGTAGCTGGTGCATCCGCAGCTGGCGCTGTTTCAGCAGGCTTTGAAGAACAACCTACCATAGAAAATGCAACTGCACCTGTTAAAAATAATGCTAATGCTTTTT
>JBGSUZ010000152.1:0-2838 GCA_041753235.1 Acidaminobacteraceae bacterium | reverse complement strand
CGCAGGGTCTTCATTTAAACCCATAGACGGCGCAAAATAACGCAGGACATAGTCACAATCTTCCCCTTTGGCTGTTACAATAATACCCGAAGTTTGAACATGTTGAAGTTCTTCTAAGTCTGGGTCTAAACCAAGAATTTGATCTTGATCATCATAGACGAGTAAATAATCTCTAGACTTGTAGGACGCTTTTGGCAATTTGCCAAGACCTAACACAAGCTCGTAAGGCATTTCACAACGTTGAATTTCTTGTTTAGGAAAACTCATAGCGTAAAATCCATTGTCATGCCAGACTTCAATGTCGCCACCAGTAGAACTGTGGAATTTCACACGGTCTTCTAATGTGCCCATGTAATTGAGAATTACGTAAGCAGCCGCTAAAGTAGCATGTCCACATAGGTCAGACTCTTTTCTTGGTGTAAACCAACGGATGTTGTACGTATCGCCTTCTTTAACAAAAAAAGCAGTTTCATACAAGCTGTTCTCGCTAGCAATTTTTTGCATGATTTCATCTGACAGCCAAGATTCAAGTGGAATGACTGCTGCGGGATTGCCGTGGAATTGTTTTTCAGTAAATACGTCTAGTTGATAGATTGGTAATCTCATCTTCATTCACCTCATATGATGTATTAAAGCTTTATTTTAGAATGTTGACGGTCATAATAGTCCGTCAGCACTCCTCCTACCAAAATTTTAATAATTGCTGCAATTGGAATCGATAGAATCATACCTAGCATGCCAGCAAATGCGCCACCAAGGGTAATTGCCAAAATAATCCAAATAGCATCTAGACCAATATAGTTACCCATTACTTTAGGACCAACTATGTTTGCATCTATCTGCTGTAAAACAATAATGAATACTATGATCCAAAGTGCTTTTATTGGATCGTATATAAGTGTAATGCCAACTGCCGGTATAGCACCAAGAAATGGCCCGATATAGGGAATAATATTGGTAAAGGCAATGACAATAGCAAAAATAACTGCATATTCAACCCGCATGAGGCTTAGACCAATAAAGGCTAGGATGCCAACAATCATTGCATCGACTAGAAGGCCTGAAATAAAGCTGGAAAATACAGTGTTAACGGTATTCATGAAGTCAAAGAACTTCATAGCTTTTTGGTCGCCTGCACTGGCTATGACAATTTTCTTAGTAAGTTTTTTGAATTTGTCCTTATCGAGCAAAGCGTAGATTGAGACGATTGTACCAAATATGAAACTCATTACTGCTGAAGTTATACTAACAAAGAAGCCAGATATATTAGTCAGGATTATATTAGCCCAACCCGTTAATTTATCCTGTACAGATAAGATCATGTCAGTAACATATTGATTAAGCTGAGGGTTATCTAGACTAATCGCTTTAATTTGTGCATTGAATTTATTGACTTGTCCGGGAATCTCGTTAGCAATTTGAACACTGCCGCTAACGATAGACGGGACTACCATATTAATAAATAAACTTACTATAAATACAATACTCAAATATACAGTTGCGATTGCAAAGCCACGTTTCATCTTTGTTGCTTTGATGAGCTTCTCCACCATAGGATTTAAGATATAAGCAATAGCAAAGCCAATAGCGAATGGTGTCAGTGCGCTTAACAATGAAGATACTAAACTAAAAAAGCGTCCTAAATTACTGATAATCACTACTGTAATAATAACAGCAATGCTTATGTAGGTGAGTAGTTCGATAATTTTTCTTCTATCAGTTGGCATAAAGCTTCTTCCTCCTGTGGTCGTGAATACCAGTAACCTTGCCCATAATCGCAGCCTAAAGTTTTTAAAATAGTTTCCTGTGCCTCTTCTTCAATCCCTTCGGCGCAGACTTTTAAGTTTAAAATATGTGATAATTGAATCATACCGTCTATGATACGTTCTGTCTGCTGGTCTTTGAGTATATCCGATATAAAACTCATATCCAATTTGACAAGATCTACTGGCAAATTTTTTAAGTAATTAAACGAAGAATAGCCTGTTCCAAAATCGTCTAAGAACACTTCTAAGCCAAGTTGTTTGAGCGCAAGAATCATTTGCTTGCTGTCTTCAAAAGAGGTCATTAGCGCATGTTCAGTAATTTCAATTTTTATGTGAGAAGGCGAAACCCCTGTCTCGTCTAGTTGCTGCTTTACTTTGGAAATAAATGATTTTTTTTCTAAATCTGTAGAACTAATATTAATAGAAACATACCAATCCTTTTCGAATGTATCATTGATGCGTTTAATAAATGCTATGGCGTGTTGAACCACCCAACGGTCAAGCAATTCAATAATACCAATTTCCTCAGCCAGTGGTATGAAACGATTTGGTGGAACAATGCCTAACTTCGGACTTTGCCAGCGAACAAGTGCTTCAAAGCCAACAAGACGATTTGTCTTAAGGGAAGTAATAGGCTGGAATACCAGTTTCATTTCATCGTTTTCTATTGCCGCATGTAATTCTTGAGTCAGCGTCCATTTTTCAATTAAGGATTGATTCATATTATACTTATAAACAACGGCTGTATTCTTCCCAGCGTTTTTCGCAGCTAACATGGCAGACTCAGCGTTTTTAAGAAGTTCTTCAAAACTAGTGCCATGTAGTGGGAATGAAGCTATACCAATGCTTGCGGTAATAATAAAGTCATCATCTTCAATGTGAATCGTTTTAGAAATACAGCTAAGAATTTCTTCAGCATAGGAAAGTGCCAGAGATTCTTCTGGTTGATTCAAAACCACACAAAACTGGTCACTCTCGTACCTCGCATAAAAAGCGTCAACACTGGTAGGAACGGCTAATATGGCCTCGCTGAGGGTTTTGAGCAGTCTATCGCCGACATAATGCCCGTAAG
>JBGSUZ010000151.1:0-7425 GCA_041753235.1 Acidaminobacteraceae bacterium | reverse complement strand
GACTTTTATTAACAGCTCTATTACATCAAAAGAGTTAAATGAGCGCTTAGAAGGGCTCAAAGCTGGTATGTATAAACTCTGCTATGTTGCACCTGAGCGGTTGTCGGTTTTCGAGTTTGTAGAAATGGTAAAACGATTGCCCATTCCGCTTGTGGCAGTGGACGAAGCCCATTGTATCAGTCAGTGGGGGCACGATTTTAGACCTAGCTATAAAGAAATTCCTAAATTTATAGACAAATTGCCTAACCGACCTTGTGTAGCAGCATTTACAGCTACAGCAACTATTCAGGTCAAAGAGGAAATTAAGCAATTGCTTAATTTACGAGACCCATTTGAAATTGTGACAGGTTTTGATAGACCAAACCTGTATTATCAGGTAGTTAAACCGCAGAATAAGACTAAATTTGTGCTGGAATACTTAGGACAACAGTCCCGAGACCATTCTGGGATTATTTTTTGTTCCACTAGAAAAACGGTTGAAAGTTTAACGCAAGAACTAAAAAAACGCGGCTATGCAGCGGAAGGGTATCACGCAGGGTTTGACTCAGAAGAACGCAAGCGTGTCCAAGATGCCTTTATGTTTGACCAAACGAAAATTATTGTGGCAACAAATTCTTTTGGAATGGGCATTGATAAACCAGACGTAAGGTTTGTTCTTCACTACAACCTTCCTAAAAATATGGAAGCTTACTACCAAGAAGCAGGCAGAGCGGGTAGAGATGGAGAGGCAAGTACTTGTATTTTGTTGTATGCCCCTTCGGATATTGTGAAGCAAAAAGTAATGATTGCCTCAAACGCTGAATATAGTAGTGCGGATAGAGATGAACTTTCGCATGCCAATTTGCAATTGCTTATCAACTATTGTCATGCGCATACTTGCTTAAGAGCAGAAATTATGGCTTATTTTGGTGAACCCTCAGAAGTTGAAAACTGCGGGAACTGTGGCAATTGCACAAATACTTCGGAATTAGTAGATATGACGGTTGAAGCTCAAAAAATCATGTCTTGTATTTATAGAACGGATCAAAGATACGGTTCAGGAACGATTATTAAAATATTAAGAGGTTCAAAAGATAAAAAACTGTTAGAATGGGGCCTCGACAAGCAGTCGACTTATGGACTTATGGAAAATGCGTCAGAGGGTCTTATCAAAGAGATTATTATGCATTTAGTGGCTCAAGGCTATTTGGATGTAGAAGGTGGCACTTACCCAATCTTGAAACTCTCCAGACTTTCAAGAGCAGTATTGAAGGGAGAGACACCATTTTTCTTGCGTCAAGACAGGGTTGAAGCCACTACCGTTACAAAAAAAGATCCGAAGGAGAAGCGAAACAGAAAGTCAAAGCTTCCTGAGGGCCTCTTATCGGATCAGCAAAGTGCGTTATATGAAGCGCTTTCGGAATTACGAAAAAGGTTAGCGGCAGAAAAGGGCATTCCTACCTATATGGTATTTTCAAATGCCAGTTTAGCAGAAATGGCTGAGGTTCAACCGCTTACGAAAGAAGATATGCTTGATGTTAAAGGTGTTGGCGATAAGAAATTTGATACTTATGGTCAGATTTTTTTAGACCAAATTTCAGCGTTTCAAGCAGAACAGTCAGTTTAAACTTCCTTAAAACCTTCACCCAAAGCCTCATGAACATTGGAAACGGTAATAAAGGCACTAGAGTCAATTGATTTGACAAAGTTTTTAAGCCTAACAAATTCCTTTTGACTGACGATGGTGACAATAACTTCTTTGTCTTCGTTGGAATAGGCACCTTTTGCACTATAGACGGTTGCACTTCTGCCTAACTCATCTAAAATGAAGTGTTTAACAGCATCGGCCTCGGTCGTGATAATTGAAAGTTGTTTTACAATGTTAAATCCTTCAATAACCAAGTCAATGGCAAAACCGTTAATGAGCACCCCTAAAATAGCGTACATACCTATTTTAGGGCCAAATGTAACGCCTGCAAACAGGGTGATGAAGAAGTCGGCAGCAAGGACACCTTTTCCAATAGGCATGTTGAAGTATTTGTTAAATATTTTAGCGATAATATCAGTGCCACCGGTGGAACCATTTTGATTAAAAACTATTGCCATACCGACGGCAGATATTAAAATACCGAATAGTAATTGAATAAACAAATCATCTGTTAAAAGCGGCTGAGATAATGGGTAAATCAGTTCTAGCAGCCAAACCATACCTGAAAGTGCAAAACTGGAGTAGACCGTTTTGACTGCAAATTCTTTGCCGATAAGAAAAAATGCAACAATAAATAGAATAATGTTCATAGAAAGCATGAGTAACCCTATTGGGATTGATGGTAAATATTGATTGATGACCATGGCGAGGCCACTAACGCCGCCTGCTGCTAGATTGTTTGGTACTAAGAAGTAATAGATGCCAATGGCTACGAGTAAGAGTCCTAGATTAAGCAGCAAGAATTTTTTTGTATTTTTCATAAGTATTCCTCCATTATATTGTGTCTATTGACAGTATATCAAAATATGTTGAAGAATTTGATTAATAGATTAAGTAAAAAAACGGAATTATTTATGTTATACTATTATTAGTATTGAAATAAAATTTTATGATTAACAAGATATAATGTGTATATTTTCAAAAGGAGTGTAATCAAATGGCTTTAAAAAAATGTGTGGGATGCAATGTTATGATGGATGCAAGTACAAACAAGGATTATTGTAGCAACTGTTCTGCTGAGCTATTTAATCAATATACTGAAGACAAGCAGGATGAAATTTACTATAAAGTACGAGAGTTTTTATTGGAGAATCCTAAAACACCTAAGACCGTTGTTGCAGACGTGATGGACATTTCTATAAAGATTATTGATAAGTGGATTCGTGAAGGTAAAATTGAAGAAGTTGGCGGCATGATGACGAGTGGTGATTTCGTTAAGAAATCAGCGTTTTGTACAGGATGCGGAAAGAAAATTGAGTTTGGTATGCTTTGTGAATACTGTAAGAAAGCGTATACAAGTTCAAAATCTGAAGAACCGGTTGCCATTGGTTTTAGATCTTCGGTCAATGCAAGATAAAGTTAATCATGTATGTATTTTAATAGACCTCGACAGTTTTATTGTCAGGGTCTTTTTTTATTGTATTTTGATGCTTTATTTGCATAACAATTCAATCTGGCTGGATAAGAATATAGAAGATTGGGTAAGAGTAATTTATGTAAGGAAGAGGTGATTCTATGATTTGGAAGCCTGTGGCAATGGAAGATCGGGCACTTATTGATCAACATTTTGCAATTAATTCATATCCAATAAGTGACTATAATTTTACCCATTTGAGTATTTGGTGCGAACTATTCAGTATAAGATATGCAATGGTTCAGGATTTTCTGGTCATAAGCGGTGTGGATCCCATTACACTAAAGTCTTACATTTATATGCCTATCGGAAGCGGGAATCTCAAAGAAGCACTTATCCAGATAGGGAAGCAATTCGTAGACCAACCGCTGCTTATTAGAGCTGTAACACCAGAAATGGTAAATAGCTTCAAAGAAACGGTTAATCAATTTAACTGGCTATATGGTACTGATCGTAGTGAGTATGAGTACTTATACAAGTTAGAAAAGTTTAAAAACTATTTAGGTAAAGATTTAAGACGTAAACGCGAACAATGCCATGCTTTTGAAAGAAATTATGATTTTACATTTACGCCATATGAGGGGACTGATTTACCACAGGTTCTTGAGTTGATTGAGGAATGGTATGCTGACTATAAAGATGATTCGGATCCATTTATCTCAGGGGAAAGAACAGGGATTTTGGCACTATTAAATACTTATGAGACTTACCCTAGCAAAGGTTTTGTCCTTAGAGTTGCGAAAAAAGTGATTGGGTTCATTTTGGCGGAAGCACTTACTGAAAAAATACTGGTGATACACTTTGAAAAGGGAAATAGAAGTTACAAGGGTGTTTATGATTTAATGAAGCGAGAATTGGCGCGATACTATGATGGTTTATTTGACTTTATCAGTCTAGAAGAGGACATGGGGATAGATGGGCTTCGAAAAGCCAAAAGCATGTATCGACCAGACCAACTTATTGAAAAAGGCTATATAGAAATTGAAATGACAGAGGGAGGGGTTTTACATGGATAAAAAACGAAAACGCATTATCAAAGGGGCCTGGTGGACACTGTTGCTTGTGGTGTCAATTTTCGGACTTTGGAAATTTTTCGGTGAGTTTAAGTGGAATCCTTTTTCTCAGATTAGCTTTGAAAATACTTCTGCTGTTACGATAGGTAGCGATAAGAGTATCTACTTAGTAGGGTCATCTAATAGAAAAGTTAGTAAAATTAGTCATGACAACAAGCTCATTTATCAATTAATTGGTGGCAAAAGAGAAACTGAGGGTTATTACTTAGCAAATGAGATAGCGGTAGATGATCAGGGACAATTATTTATGTTAGGCAGTAGGTGGGATGAGTCCGGCGCATTTATAGAAACAGAGACAATAAGAAAATACAGTCCAACGGGTCAATACGAAGATACGATTTTTAGGTATCAAGATGAAAGTCAGTCGCACTTAATTCCTGTGGTTAAAGGGATTTCGTACAGTGAAAATCGTTTGAATTGGTACGTTTTAGAAACCGATGGTATCCAAGTTTACAGAAGTGACAATACGCAACCATTGGTGAAAGTACCTTATGAAAATGCAATTATAATGGTTCAAGATATTAAAAGGTTAAATGATCATCAAATTGTTTATGTGACAAAAACAGGGTTTGTCTATAGGTATGACCAAAATTCACAAACAACAGATATTTTATATGAGCCGACGGAAGCGTCAAAAAGCTTGCATTCAAACTTATGGCGCGTAGTCGTGGACGAAAACCAGCAAATATTTATTAATGACATTGGATGTTATGGCATTTTTAAATTGGAGCAGGGAAAATTACAATTAGTGTTCAATAGCAAGTCCTACTTAAAAGATAAGGATCAAGTCTATTTCAACTTTTTTGTCTATTCAGATTCATTGATTGCAGTTAATGACCAGACGGTGGTACTTCGTGAATCGGATCAAAATATAAGAGAGATTACAGCGGTTACACCTTCTGCTCAAATTATGGTTTATAGGTTACTCGCGTGGCTGTTCCTATTGCTAATCATTTTGTCATTTGTCATGTTGATACACTTGGGGATGACGTGGCTACTAAAAAAAATAGCCTTTAGCGGCATTGGGAGGACGGCACCGATTTTGCTAGCAGTTGCCGTAGCGGCCCTGCTTATCACGATGGTTGCGATTGACAGCTATGGAAAAGTTATAGACTCGCAAGCACTCAACAGTCTTAAGCTGGTTGTACAAAATTCGAGATACGTGATTGACGGAGATATGGTCAGTGCTATAAAGAGTCCAACAGATTTCTATAATGAAGACTATCAACAAGTCTCAGATGAATTACAGAAATTAATTAATTACAACCAAGAGACGTGGAATGAAAACCTTTATACGGCACTGTATACTGTTTTGGATAATCGGTATTATGCGCTTATGTACAACGACAATCAAGTAACGCCGTACTATCCATTTAATGCTTTTACAGATGAGCCAAAATATGATTTTTTTAAAAATGCTTACGCCGGTGAGATTACTAACGGAACAGAAGTAGATGCAGACGGGCAGTGGATTTTCTCCATGGGCCCAGTTTATGATAAGGAAGGTAATATAGTCGCAATCATAGAAGTAGGTATGAATAAATACATCTTTGACGAATGGAATAAGAAAGTTGTCAATCAAATTGTAATCGATATCGTTTCAATGATTATTATTCTCATCTTGCTGGTTTCAGAAATTAGCTTCTTCTCTAGTTGGATTAGTGAGCGAAGGCAAGCAGCTTTGTCTCAGATAGCCAGTGTCAAAGAAGGGTTTAATGAACTTAACGTCATTAGAACTTTGGGTCTACTAACCTATGTGATTATTTTTATGTGTACGGCCTTTATACCTGTTATGGCAAAATCGATTTACCAACCACTTTGGAATTTGCCAATGACCGTGGCACTTGGTTTGCCTATCGTATTTGAAGTACTTTTTACAGCCATCACAATCCTCTTTGCTGGAGTTCTAGCTGAGAAAAAGGGATGGCGAACTATATTCTATCTAGGCGTACTTATACTGATTGTTTCAGCAATTGCTACTGGTTTTACCCGTTCACTCTTACTATTCATTGTTATTAGGAGTATTGCGGGTATAGGTAATGGCTTTATACAAATGACCATGTATGCATTTATTAATGTTGGAGACAGCACGGCGCAAAGAAATGAAGCGTTTGCCCATATGATGTCTGGTGCAATTGCGGGGACGAATTTAGGTATTGTTCTTGGCGCTAACTTGGCAGACAAAATAGGCTATTTCAATGTCTTTTTCGTTATGGCAGGTTTTGGACTGCTTGCGATTGCCTTTGAGCGAAGTTTCTTAAGACACTACGATACAATGGCGTCTGAATTTGAAGAATCTCAGGAAGAGGAAGAAATGGAACTAGTTCAAGGTGGCAATGCAGTTGAACATGTTGCCAGAGAAGAAATGTCATGGGTTAAGTTCTTTACAAGAAAAGATGTCATTGTATTCTTCTCACTCGTGTTAGTCCCTGCATTCTTGTGTTACATGTACTTAGAATACTTCTTCCCAATATTTGCTGAATCGCAAGGACTGTCTACTTCTGTTGTGGGTGTTGTATTCTCTTTGTACGGCCTTTTCATTGTGTATTTTGGGCCGTCTATTAGTACCTTTAGTGAACGCTATTTAGGCGCAAAAAATGCGACCGCCCTCGCAAGTTTATTAACAGGTGTTTCACTGCTAGTGTTTGCCGTGAGCGGATCGCTTAGTGGTGCTATATTTGCAGTTTTGGTATTAGCGCTGTCAGATAGCTTTGGAGAAACTGTTTATACAACCTACTTTTTAGCTTTAAAAGCATCTCGAAAGGTTGGCAAGTCTATCGCAGCTGGTTATTTGGAGTTCGTTTCGCAAATTGGTAAAATGCTAGGTGCCTTAGCTTTTGGTGTTGCTATTGGATTTGGTGAACAACTTGGCATCGGGGTTATCGGACTGATAACACTACTCATGAGCGTTATTTTTTACTTCGCATCTCTGCGTAGAGCTTCTCAATAATTTGTTTTTGAGGCAATTTTAACGGAAATCCTACTTTCAACATGCTTGGGTTCTTCATGCCATTATATTTGGCTAGAGCCCAAGCATATTTTCCATCACCATAGTAAGCTTGAGATATCTTTACGAGATATTCCCCACGTTTGGTCTTATAGGTCTCATATTCTGGCGTATTTACTTGTTTTGCAGCAGGGGCTGGCGCTACAACTGTTTTAGGTGGTGTGACCACGGTCGTAGCAGGTGTCTTAGGCGCTTCTATAATAATATTTTCAGTTTGACCGACATTTTCGCTATAGGGGTCATC
>JBGSUZ010000150.1:0-3909 GCA_041753235.1 Acidaminobacteraceae bacterium | reverse complement strand
GCTGGAGCTTGGCGCTTATGAAGCAATTAACTTAGATGGTGGCGGTTCTACAGAAATGATTGTCAAAAACATTGGTCAATCATCGCCTAAAATCGTCAACACCCCATCCGATGGCGGCGAGCGCCGCGTCCATAACGGTATCGGCGTCCTCTCAAAATCTGAGTCTGGCGCACTCGACCAACTTGTGATGCAACTTGAATCAACAAACGTACTTTTACAGTCGCCTGTTGATATTAAACTCAGCGGTTTAGACGCCAATAGGAACACGGTTCCCCTAGACCCTGAAAAAATCAAATGGACAATTTCTGATGGCGGCGGCAAGGTGACTAATAACCAACTGTTACCTAACAAAGCTGGCAAACTTACTGTAACAGCCACCTACGAAGACAAAAGCATTTCAAAAGACGTCAGTGTCTACAAAGAAATCATTGACCTAGACGTACAGCCAAAAATTATCCAAATCAAGTCCGGTACAACCGCTAAACTAGACTTAATTGGCTACACAACGACTGGTTATACCTTACCAGTAAGCGCAACCAATGTTATTTGGAGTATTCCTGATAATCTTATCAACATTGCGCCAGACGGCACTGTGACAGCTAATGAAAAATCCGGCAAAGGTGTACTGATTGCTACCATTGACGGTGTTAAAAAACATATTCCCGTCATTGTCGGCGCAGATATGACACTCCTAGACAATTTTAACCAAGGTACTACTGCCGGTCCCGAGAATGGCACAGGCAGTGTCTCTTCAGGCTTAGTTACTGGTGAATACAGCCTAGTTCCAGGCAGTGCAGATGGTTCCATGGCAGGTCAGTTAACTTACGACTTCTCAGGTTCAACTGCAACCCGGGCTGTTTATTTGAACTTTGCTAATGGTGGTCTCGTGTTAAATAACATCCCAGACAAACTCGGTCTCGATGTGATGGGCACTTACGGCAATAACCACTGGCTTAGAGCTAAACTCACAGATGCTACAGGTAAATCTTCAACGATAGACTTCGCCCGCAACCTCAACTGGAATGACTGGAAATACGTTGAGGCAACCATTCCAAAAGGGCTTACCGCACCACTTACACTCAATCAAATTTACCTCGTTGAGGATGACGCCGTCAAACTTGACAATGGTAGTATCTTACTCGACAACCTCTATGCCGTTAACGAAAAGAAAAACGACGTTGTCCTACCTAAAGATACTGACAAGCTGCCTAAAATTGAAAATATGAAGATTAAAACTACAGGCGGCACACGCATTGCCATTTACGGTGAATTCAGCGGTGCTGAAGCACTCGTCAACTACGAGAACTATAAAGCCATTGCTGGCACCATGAATAAGTACAAGTACACGTTCTTTGCCGGCACAGCAGACAAAACGATGGCAGACCTATTAGCCTCTGACATTCAGGCAACGCGGTACTCAGAAACTGTGATCGGCAGCACCATCATGGTAACTATGAACAGCAAAAACAATTCATTCATAGCAGCTGACCCACTTCAATGGGAAAAGTTCCTTGCAAGAATGAATAACTTCCGCTATAAAAACCTCGTACTGGTTACCAACCATACCATGAACTTTAGCGACAAACTCGAAGAAAAGCTCTTTACAGACCAGCTTGAAAAACTCAACCTGAAAGGTGTTAAAACCTACGTTCTTTCTGGTGGTCAGAGCAATGGTTATGACGTACGCCTTAAAAACAGCGCGACCGTCATTGACCTACAAACGCTCAATAAGTACAGTGGTTTTGACTTGAAAAACCAATCAGGTATTCTCACCATGAACCTCTACGGTGACAAAGTCGAATTCGAAGTTAAACCGCTCAGCTTCATTGTAAAACAGCCAACTACAGACAAGCGGGTCAAAGCACCAAGCTCGATTAAGTTCAAAACCATTCGCACAGCGAGTCCTTCAAAATAATCCGGTACTCCCTTATAGTATCTAATCCGAGCGACATAAAAAAAGCACGTTCAATTTCCCTTCAAATTGAACGTGCTTTTTATTTGTTATTTTAGCGATAAACGTTACTAAGACAGTAACCGCACCACAATTGGTATACTCACCACACTGAGCAGCGTGGAAATGTAAATTAACTTAGCTGCCAGTTGATAATCAC
Source organism: Acidaminobacteraceae bacterium (assembly GCA_041753235.1). GTDB lineage: Bacteria > Bacillota > Clostridia > Peptostreptococcales > Acidaminobacteraceae > JBGSUZ01. The sequence goes on along the minus strand of JBGSUZ010000150.1, from coordinate 1,798 downwards.
TCCCGTATTTAGAAGCAATAATCGCCGTGTTCGCCGCCGCAGGCATTGCCGCAATCAACACTGGAATGTTGAGCAATAAGCCCTCAAATCCTAACAAACTGAGCACCACCCAAACGCAGGCTGGCTGAATGACCAATCGTATAAATGTAATTGCGAAAACATGCCACTCTCTGAAAATCGTTTTCATTTCCGTCTGAGCCAAAATAAAGCCTATAAACATCATAGAAAGGGGCGTGGTCGTATCCCCTATCAGCTGCAAGGTTTGAAAAATCGACTTCGGCAGCTCAATTGAAAATACAAATAACCCAAAACCTATGAGCACTGCAACCAAACCCGGATTCAAGAAGCCTTTACGCTTCTCCTTATGGTCGCTGTTGCGGTTCATAAGAAACACGCCATAACTCCATACAAGCACTGAGAAACTCAGGTTGTAGACCGCCGTATAAAAGACCCCTTGGTCACCGAAAACCACTTTAACCACCGGGTATCCCATATAACCTACATTGGAGAACAGAAGCACGTACTCAAATACGTCCTTCGCCTTGCCCTCTACTCGGAGCATTTTTGAAAACAATTTAGCACTAATAGCAAAACCTGCATACACCCCGAAGCTAAGCACTATAAAAATGCCGCTGGTCTTTAGCATCTCAGCTGAAAAAGACTGGTTCATGGAAACAATCAAAAAGGCAGGTAAGGAGATGTTAACTACCAAACTGCCAATTTCTTTATTAATAGCATCTGTCACTATGTTCATTTTTCGAATGACATAGCCCACAATAATTAAGAGAAATAAGACTACTACTTGTTGGAATACCACGTGGTCACCCTCCCCTATACACTACGACTCTGCATCATCTTTGTTTTATGACTGTGTATCGTCTAAGTAAGCATACAGATTGCCGTAACCACTGGTAACAAAGTCATACAAAATAGACTGGTCTGCAGTCATTTCACCCATTTTAACCAGTTCTCCATCGAAAGCCTGACCAAGTAAGAGGTCTATCGCATCTAGGTGCGCCAGTTCAAATGAACAGACGACCATTTGTTCCTCATCAGTAATGTAGTAATTGGCAAAAACGTCACCACTCAAATAGTAGACGGCTCGGTTAACATGAGTGTTGTCCGTGTTGAATTCCGTAAATAAGTCTCCAGCCCCATGTCCATTCACCATCATTTCCGGGTGTAGCTCCTCAAACCGATCAAGAAAACCATCTTCCATAATTTCATAGATGGCAAGATGTTCTCTTTTTCGCAACTGGAAAGAGGCCTCATAGGCAGAAATATTCATGACGCCTTCAATCTGAATCCCCACAAGTTTTCGCCCTCTCGATGTGTCTGCCATTTGAAACTGCAAATGCATGAGTTTATAGCGGTCAAGATGGTCTATAAGCGCTTCACACCGATAGGTTTTCAAACCCTTTACACCAACGCTGCTCGGGGACTCAATCTCTGTAATGGTGTTTTTCAGCAGTGTTCCTGGCGAGGTTACTTCTTGATACCAAGCGCTTGGCACTTCTACATCTGACAAATAAGCAAAAGCTTTATGGTCTAAACCAGTCATGCGCATCAGACCGTAGTTTAATGCCTCAAAGTCCGTTTGAGCTTCAGGGCCAACCCTAGTAAGGAGTGCGTCATACCCTTTACGATCTGTCCGTGGGTCCCACAGTAGTTCAGGGAAGTCCGTCTGAAGGTCATAACTGACATGAACACTGTTCGGTTCTACCAAATAAGCTTCGTGAATCAACTGACGGTACTGATCATAACTAATCTCTACAAATTCACCGCCCAGCCCGCCAGC
>JBGSUZ010000149.1:0-11208 GCA_041753235.1 Acidaminobacteraceae bacterium | reverse complement strand
TTAATTTTATGAGCTTGCTCACAGCGCTCACAAGCCAATTTGGCCCTCAGGCTGCAGAAAAACATTTGGAATTTAATTTTTTTATGGATGAATTTAACCCACAGTACCTCTTTGCTGACTCCTTTCGGCTGGAGCAAATCCTATCTAACTTGCTTAGCAACGCGGTTAAATATACTGAAAAAGGTGAAATACGGTTGGAAATTTCTTTAAAAATCAATGCGCCCTCAGGGTATCTATTAAACTTTAAAATTCAAGATACGGGCATTGGCATGGACCAAATACAGTTAAAGGGTATCTTTAATCCATTTTCTAATTTGGTTGCCGATAATCAGAAAAGACGAAATAACAGCTCAGGACTTGGAATGGCTATTACTAAACAAATAGTAGATATGATGGGCGGCACTATATTAATTGATAACATTCCAGAAACTGGCACAAAAATTGATGTTACCTTACCCTTCACTATGGAGGATGTTGAACTGCCAAAACCTTATACCACCAATTTACTTAATCAGCTTAAGGTATTGGTAGTGGACGACTCTGATACTTCTAGAAACAACACTGTCGCAATGCTAACTTCATTTGGTTATGAAGTTAGTACTTGTGACTCAGGTGACGCTGCTCTCCTCTTTTTACAAGGAGAAGCGCCTATTAATTTAATTATCTTCAACTGGAATCTGATGCTAAGTAGTGGCGAGAACCCCGCCATTGCATTTTCAAACGCCAGAGCTCACGCACCTCGATTTCTATATGTAACGCCATTTGGAACAGAGAGCACGTCTGCAGATTTGCGCAGACACATTGATGGCTACTTGCCGAAACCTTTTACTGCGCCGATGCTCTTTGACGTGATTTCTTCTATCTTCATGTCTCAGCCTATTCAATCACAAGGCGTACTAAGTACAGACGGGTTATTTGCCAATTATAAATTTTTACTCATTGACGACAACCCCGTCAATAATCTCATTGCTAAGAGTATGTTTGAACAAGAAGGTGCGCAAGTCACTACCATGCAATCCGCTACAAAAGCACTAGAACATTTAGTAGATAATCAATATAATCTCATTATCTCAGACATTGATATGCCTATTATGAATGGCTTTGAATTTCTGGAAGCCTTCTTAAAACTGGATGATCCAACACCTGTATTTGCACTTACAGCTAATACAGGCGATGAAAACCGTCAAAAAATCCACAATGCTGGGTTTAAACTTTATATTTCAAAACCACTTACCCAGCAAAAACTTAAACAAATCTACGAATATTTACAGGGGCATGGTATTCAATCTGAAACATTAAATACCCGCAAGCAGCAACCCCTTACTATGAAGTTCACCGTTGAAGAATTAAAAAATATGCTGAGTCCGCTTGAAATTGACCATTTATTGATTAGTTTAGAGTCACTGCTTAATGAGACGCAACTTAGAAAACCTAAGGGATGCAAGGAACGCATACAACAAATTCGAAACCAGACCCCATCATGTACGCTATTGCTTCTGACGTTGGACCAAATTCAGTCAGACCTTAGCCGATACAGATTTGAACAGATGATAGCCTCTCTTAACACCCTCATTTCTGAACTAGGAGGTGACCCAAATAATGAATCCTCTTGAAATTTCTAAAATTTTAGTGGTAGACGATACAGAATTCAATATTGATATTATTGTTGATGCATTAGACGACCTTTACGATATTCGCGTTGCCATGAGAGGGGCCGATGCCATAAAACTCGTCGAAATGGATCCCCCCGATTTAATTTTGCTAGACATATCTATGCCTGAAATGGATGGTTTTGAGTTATGTACCTTGCTTAAAGACATGCCAACAGCTAAAAATATTCCTATTATTTTCATTTCAGCCAACAGCCACCTTGAATATAAAATGAGGGCCTTCGAATTAGGCGGCGTGGATTACATCGTTAAGCCTTTTGACATAAACGAAATCCAAAGTCGCATTAAGACACAACTTGAACTCAAGTATTCCCGAGAACTGTTATCAGACGAAAATCATAATTTAGCAAAATTGGTACGCATTAAAACCAATGAAGTTACTCAAATGCGCTCGGCTATTATTCAAACTTTGGCTTCACTCGCAGAAACCCGAGACGATGATACTGGTCACCATATCTTGCGTACACAGCATTATGTACGGGTTATGTTAGAATATATGCTAACCCATAATATTTATAGTCACTATTTAAACCCAGAGCTTGCAGAGGTTATTACCCTAGCAACACCGCTCCACGATATTGGTAAAATAGGCATTCCAGATTCTATTTTACTTAAACCGGCGCACCTCACTACGGAAGAATTTGAAATAATGAAGCAGCATACCGTTTTGGGTCGAAATTCTATGGAAGTTGCAAGGCAGGCTACTGATAATAATCACTTCTTTGAAGTTGCTAAAGAAATTACTTATTCCCACCATGAAAAATGGGATGGCAGCGGCTACCCCGAGGGGCTTTCTGGCACTCAAATTCCGCTCTCCGCTCGTCTAGTTGCCCTTGCGGATGTCTATGACGCTTTAATCTCTAAGCGTGTCTATAAGGACCCTATCAATCATACTGTCGCTACAAAGATTATTATCAAAGGCTTTGGCAGTCATTTCGACCCTACTCTCGTCGATGTTTTCCTTCAAAAAATTGACGATTTTAACATGATTGCCTCAAAATTTGCAGATTGAGAACTTTCTTATAATACTTTGTAATTATGCATTTGAGCACCTACATAAAATAAGGGCAACCACCATTCTATAAAACCCGAATGGCGGTTGCCCTACTTCTTTCTATTCTTCTACTTCCTCAAACAACTCATCTTCAAAGCTGCCGAGTTCATTGATTTTTTCTTCAATTTCTGCTTCTGTAAAACCAAAAGAAGTCATCTTCTTCAAGCACAGCGCTACAAATTCATCTAAGCCCAAATTCATGATTAAGCCTTTTGAGCCTTCGTAAATTTTTAAACCGAGCCAGTCAGACCATTTAAACATTTCTAAGCCAAAATAGCCCTCTTGACCAACCTCTGTTCCAAAAACATCAAAGGGATAACCCATACTGACATCTTCCTTAATTTGCGCTAAGAACAGCATAACGGGTTCCTCTTGGGTTGGTGTCATTAACAACAACTCAGAGAATACTCTCCGATAATCATCCGCATGGCGCTCAGACTCTTTGAAAAAGTGAATCAATTTGTCTTCTACCATAGGGTAGTCTACTGCTTTCAAACAATCTTTCAATGTCATTAAATCTGTTTCAGAAATGTCAGAAACTGCACTGCGCTGTTCCGCCACACTTTCAGCAATGCCTCTTTCATCTAAAACTGCCTTAGCTGCTTCAAGTGCAATGTCTGTATAATCATCAAAGCTGACCATTACAATTTCCTTTAAAACTTCATCACTTAACGCTCTCATCTTTTCAAGCATTTTCTCGTAATCGTTCAAATTCAATCACCTCACAAGATTATTCGACAATAGTCAGTAGAATCCCTTTTCTGTCTCACAGTTTTTTCTAGCCTATATGATGCCTAAGCTTTTTCTGCAAATGCCATTTTAGTCTGATTGCAGGTCGGGCAGCGCCAATCCTCTGGCAAATCTTCAAATTTGGTGCCTTTTGGAATATCATGCATCCAATCTCCGCGCTCTTCTTTGTACATGTAACCGCATACCGAACATTGATATATTTTCATAAAGCTTCCTTTCTAAGCGTTCATATTCTTAATAAAACAATCTTTATATAAGAAATCAGAACCATGAATGTGTTTAAAAATCCAATCAATAACCATTTTGAGTATGCTCATCGCATGCTTACGTTGTTCTTGGTCTACTGCATGAAAATCGATAGTTTCAAGTTTTTCCACGAAAATGCTATGTTCGCGCATATGCGCTTCTTTATTTTCATAGCCAAATTCCTCAAAATAGCGTTCTTCCGTATTAAAGTGAAAAATTGTATAGGCTTTCAATTTCTCTACAATTTCCATAATTTCATCGTAAATATCATCTTCTTTAGACGTATTCAGGAGCTCATACAGCTCGTTACCGATAGCAAATAATTGTTGATGCTGTTCGTCAATCTCTTTAATGCCTAGTGCGTAATCTTCGTTCCAGTTAAACATAAAATCCCTCCAAAGTTGTAATAGTATCATTATAGTTCATTTTATCAATTATGAAAAATCCTTTTAGCAAATTTTATGTTAAAATCTATTTATATGCGCGAATAGTCTATTAGATAACTTTTAATCCACTATAATATAGGAGGACTTTTCCATGAAAATATTGATTACTGCATTTGAACCCTTTGGCGGTGAACCAATTAACCCATCTAGTCTGATTCTTGAAAGACTCCCTCAAAAACTTGGTAATTTAGAACTTATTAAAATGTTACTGCCAGTCTGCTTTTATGAATCCTCAAGCCTTTTAGCTGAAGCAATTGACAACTACCAGCCTGACTTTGTGCTTTCGCTAGGACAAGCTGGCGGACGTTCTGCCCTGACCATAGAAAAAATAGGGATCAACCTTAATGAAGCACCTATACCCGATAATGCGGGTCAACAACCACGGAATGAGTCAATTGTTGCCGAACAAGCCGATGGACTTTTCACGACTCTGCCTATTCAAAGCATGATATTGGCCTGTCATAAAGTTGGTGTCCCTTGCCAAATTTCTTACTCGGCAGGCACATACGTCTGTAATCATGTTATGTATGCTTCTCTTGCGCATATAAATAAAACACAGTTAAGCACACGTTCAGGTTTTATACATATTCCTTATCTACCAGAACAGGTACTCGATAAGCCAAATCAACCTTCTATGAGCCTTGAGCAAATGATTGAAGGGGTTCGTGCTATGCTAATTTGTCTAGAAACACCCGAAGCTGATTCCGCCCAACTTTCAAGCGCTGGCTACACCCACTAGGAAGAGACATTTGTCTTTGCTTTGTAACCTAATTGAAATTAATTTTCATGGTATTTTGTCCTATAATAGAGCTAGCAACACCATTAAATTTTGTCGTCGCCAGTATCTGTACCCCAATGCAGAGCTGTTTGACATACACCCCAAAGCATTGGCAATGCCCCTTTAGTTGATTTAATATTCCCCCAAGTATATTAAATCCATTGCCAATGTTTTTTCGTTTTTTGAAGCATTACATAAAACAAAAGGTACGACATGAACCCTTATTGATTAAGGAAACCTGTCATACCTTTTTTATTGATTATTTTTGCGCCTCATCTTTTAAACGCTGTACTTCTTTATAGAGCGCCTCAGCTTCTGGAATATCATAAAACCCGATAACATTTTTCGTCTTTCTTCTGAACCGCTCCATGCCATCATTTAATTTCATCATATAAGCAGGGTTAATATCGTCAAAAATCAAACAACCATAACCATCCTTTTCTACGAATCTGACCATTCTTCCCACGTCTTTAAGCGATTTCTCTTTATACCCTAGCCAAGCGACGTCATAGGCTTCTATAGCCCGTTTATTGGTCAAAATATAGTTGCTATGTTTCTTCTTATAACGTTTAAAAACAAAACGACCAAAAGCCATATACAGCCCTATAACCACCATTGGTACACCAAAGAAATGAAATACCCACGGGTAATGGTAAGCAACTGTAGAGTATTCCCATATGATAACGAATCCTAACCACATAAGCGAGAACGGTATATACATAGCGTCTCCATAAGCTATCATTTTTTTAGGTTCGGACTGACCCTGCCATATAATCGTTTCCTCAGCACCTAATTGCAGTTCACCTTGCAAAATCTTCATGATGTCTAACAACCTCCTAAGTTGAATGTGCCGTTAAGCACTCTAGTCACAGCACCTTTTAGAGCACCCAACTCTTAACCTCTTTAACCATTTGTGGAAATACAGGATAAGTTTCAATTTCTTCTGGACTTATCCATGCATAAGCTGTATGTTCATCAGAAATCAGTATCTGACCGCCAAGCAGTTCACACAAGAAAGTAATTCCAATCACTTGAGTCCCATCTTTTCGCTTCGCATCCCATGTACTGAGCGGTCTTAAAACTTTAGCACTTAACTGTGTTTCTTCCTCAATTTCTCTAATCAGAGCGGCTTCGTGGCGCTCCCCTAACTCCAAACCACCACCGGGAAACTCCCATAAATCGGGCAGACTTGCATCTGTCTTTGTACGTCTAAGAATTAGAAACTTTCCTTCATGCCAAATCACTGCTTTCAGTGCAATGCCAAATCCCGCTCTTCTATTCATTTCATGATCTCCTTCATCCTTATAACAGACACTGTCCACAAGGCTCTTTTACCCATTATATGCGACAAAAAAACCGACTGTCAATGACAGTCGGTAAAAATGATTTTTTATTTCTTATGAAGTTCCGACCTCAGTGCAATTCCATCTAGTCCTATCGCTGTCATATCAAGCATGTCCGACCGTTTAAGACCGCCTAGCCCGATGATGCGTATCTCAGGACGATCCTGTTTAATTTTGGAAAGTAGCTCAGTCGCACCCACAATCCCTAAACCTGCTTTTCCTACCTTACAATCTGTTTCATATATATTAGAAAGTAAAATATAATCTGGCTTTAAAACACGCCACTGAGTCCATTCCTTATAATTATGAATAGAGAGCCCTATTAACCATTTTTTCGACTCTAAGTTTACACGAAATTGCATATAAATTTCAGGGTGCTTTAACATCGTAGTAGCAGCTACTGCGTCTAGGTGCAGGCCATCAATCGGCAGTGTCCAAGGTTCATAGGTCATAGGCCAATTTAGCAGTCGCAGTGGTGGTTCTTCTAACCCCTCTGCAACAGGACCTGTTTTCAAGGCGACTGTTTCCCAAAAGCTCAGAACAGTTTCATAGTCCCAGCGCTTCTCTCTTAGTATAAGCGCAGCTAACGCTGTCCACGTACGACTGCAAATTCCCGCTAAAGTTTGACAAGTTGTCGCTTCATCATCACCCGTCGTACAGAGGCTGCTGTCAGTGATCATCCAAAGCCTAGCTGATTTCAACATCCTTGCCCTCAATAATGCGATTCATGTTACGCATAGAACACATACGCCCACACATCGTACAGCTATCCTCATGTTCTGGCTGGCTTGAAGCTCTATAGCTTCTTGCTTTTTCAGGGTCAATTGCTAGTTCAAACATGCGATTCCAGTCTAATTTCTGACGCGCCTGACTCATTTGTAAATCCCAATCCGTTGCCCCTGGTATACCTTTGGCAATATCCGCCGCATGGGCTGCTATTTTAGAAGCAATAATGCCTTCTTTAACATCTGCCGCATCCGGTAAACGTAAGTGTTCAGCAGGGGTTACATAACAAAGGAAGTCTGCACCACTAGCCGCTGCAATAGCACCGCCAATAGCGCTTGTAATGTGGTCATAGCCCGGTGCAATATCTGTAACCAATGGCCCTAAAACGTAAAACGGCGCATTGTGACACAGCTTCTTTTGAAGAATCATGTTCGCTGCAATTTCATTGATTGCCATATGCCCCGGTCCTTCAATCATAACTTGAACATCTTTTGCCCAAGCCCGCTTAGTCAACTCACCCAATGTCATTAATTCCTTGATTTGATTCGCGTCTGTCGCATCTGCAATAGAACCCGGTCTCATAGCGTCTCCAAGACTGAGGGTCATGTCGTATTTACGGCAAATTTCAAGGAGCTCATCGTAATACTCAAAATACGGGTTCTCAGCTTGGTTCATCTCCATCCAGAGGTAAAGCAAAGAGCCCCCTCTTGAAACGATGTTTGTCACTCTAGGATTGCGTTTGAAAGTAGCAGCAGTTTCTTTGTTCAAACCTGCATGAATGGTAATAAAGTCAACACCGTCTTGTCCATGGGCTTCAACTACATTTAGGAAATCCTCTTTAGTCAGCGTCTTTAAATCCTTTTCGAAGAAACCTACTGCGTCGTACATAGGAACTGTTCCAATCATCGCTGGAGATTTTTCCACAAGCACTTGACGGAACTCTTTAGTCTTGCCATAGTTACTAAGGTCCATAATCGCTTCAGCCTTTAGACTAAGCGCCATTTCAACTTTTTTCATTTCTTCGTCAAAATCACAGCAGTCCTTAGAAATGCCTAAATTCACGTTTATTTTAGTCTTCATGCCAAGGCCTACACCTTCTGCACTCAGTGACTTATGATTCACATTGGCCGGAATGACAACAGTTCCTTCTGCAATTCGTTGTCTGAGCAGTTCCGTTTCAACTTGTTCTTTCTTTGCTACGACTTCCATTTCAGGTGTAATGATGCCTTTTTTTGCCGCTTCCATTTGGGTTGCATAGTTTCTGTTCATTATTTACGCTCCTTAGAATGAAATCCAATCTCTCATGATGGGTTGATAGCCGCTTTCAAGTACCATGGCCCTTACCGCAGCCACAGAACTGTCATCTGATATTTTAAACTGTTCGTCTCCCTTGCCCTCAAGGTCAATATGCCCACCCACTTCAGTGGATACGCCAGCTGAGAGCTTATTGATACCGATTGGCAATAAAGCACGCCTCATCGTCTGGGTTTCTCTAGTTGAAAGACTGATCCCGAACTGAGGCAAGAAAAGTCTCAACGCACAAAGTGCCTGTACATAGTCAATGTCACTTATACCGCTGATTCCCAGCGCTTCAAAGTCTGAGCCTTCAAAGGCAATCATTCGAGGTAGCGAAAATGACAATTCCAACTCTGGATAGTTCCTTTGCATAAACGCCCCGTGCGCCATCAGCTTGAGTACGTCTTCACGCCAATTTGCTAAGCCCATTAAGACACCCATACTCATTTGGCGAATATGGCTCATACCCACCCGTTCGGGGACACCTAACCTATAGTCATAGTCTGACTTTGGCCCAACTGGGTGCAAGTATTCATAGCGCTTCTTGTCATAGGTTTCTTGATAAAGGGTGACCCCATAAACACCTTCTGCCTCTAGGCGGCTGTATTCCTCCGTTGTCAGGGCATAGCTTTCTATAGATACTGCATCAAACTTAGGCTTCATGAGATTGACCGACTCGCATATTTGCTCAAAGCTAAAATGTCTGTCTGATTCGCCTGTCAAAAGCAGCACCTGACGCAGACCTGTTGCGGTGACTGCCTCTGCCTCTGCTATTATTTCTGCCTTCGTTAGCGCTCTTCGGCGGATGTGATGCTCTGCGCCGTAGTTGCAATAGCGGCACTGATTAATACAGTAATTTGAAAGATAAATAGGGGTATAGAGTAAGACCGACTTGCCGAAATGGTTGAGCGACCGTTGTCTAGCGCTCTGCGCCATTATTTCAAGCTGATCCTGCGCTGGTTTTGAAAGCAGTACTGCCGCATCTGACAAATTTAATGACTCTCCTCGATGCAGTCTGCTTATCACAGCGTCTACCTGAGCCGCTGTAGCGGTTGAAATAAGTGATACAGCGTTTTGCAGGTCTTCTGACTTAAGTACTTCTAAAAATTTTACTTCACAAGATTCATTCATCCTTTGCCGCCTATCTTAAAAAGCCAGTTAATGGGCTTGATGCTTCTGCAGCTGTTAATGTTCTGCCTAATCCTGCTTCAAAAGCAGTTCTGCCCGCTTCAACCGCTTTTCTGAAAGCTTCACCCATGGCAATTGGGTTATTTGCAGTGGCAATTGCCGTATTGACTAGAACGGCGTCTGCGCCCATTTCCATCGCTTCCGCTGCTTCTGAGGGTCTTCCAATGCCTGCGTCTACGACGACTGGGATGTTGATTTCCTCAATAATCATGCGTATGAGCGCCTTGGTTTGAATGCCTTGATTCGAGCCAATGGGTGACCCTAGAGGCATTACAGTTGCCGCCCCTGCATTAACCAGTGCTTTAGCAGCCATGAGGTCTGGGCTCATATAAGGCAGTACGACAAATCCTTCTCTTGCAAGAATTTCAGTTGCTTTAATCGTTTCATAGTTATCTGGAAGCAGGTATTTCATGTCCGAAATGACCTCTATTTTTATCCAGTTACCACAGCCCATCTCTCTAGCGAGTCTTGCTATACGCACGGCTTCTTCTGCATTTCTTGCACCAGAGGTATTGGGCAGTAGCTGCATGTGTTTTGGTATGTACTGCATCATGTTGTCTTCATCGGATTCTAAGTTCACTCGGCGAAGCGCCATGGTAATGACTTGTGATGCGGTTGATTGTACGACTTGTGGCACTATTTCATGATTTGAAAATTTACCTGTGCCTATGAATAGTCTGGAGTCCAGTGTTTTTCCACCGATGATTAATGGTCCTTGATTGGATTTTCCCATGTTACACCTCCTGCTGGTTCAATAGTAGTCTGAGTACGGCGTTGCTCTGGTGGGCTGCAGTCATGGCTACTCTTGGCGCCATGACGCCGTTTTCAGGTGTTGCCTCTGATTGTAGGTCGCCTACCAAGTAGATATTATGACCAAGTTTTTTGGTGCGTATGGCATTTGACGGCCCTATCCCCCCCATGCCCGATGCACACACCAAGGGATTGTTTTTCACTTGTGATAGCCATTCGTCAAGTATCAAACTTTTATTTTCTGCCTTGTCAAAAGCTTCAACGAGCACGTCTACACCTTGAAAAATGTCGATAATATTTCGCCTATCTAAGTAAGTATCATGGCTTATGAGTTCTATATAAGGGTTAATTTGTCTAAGTACATCTTTTATGGCTTCTGATTTTTTCATGCCAATATGACGCGTATAATAATTTTGTCGGTTTAAATTACTGGGGTCTACTACATCGAAATCTGCAAGGATCATGTGTCCAACGCCGCAGCGGGCAAGTTGAACTGCTACATTTGACCCTAATCCGCCTAATCCTGCAATACCAACGGTTGCTTGCTTTAACCGTTCTTGGATCCCTGGTGTATTTCTGCTGGTCACCAAATCAAAATAGTCTGTTTCAGTTGGCAGATTACTCAAATTTCTAAAAGATACTGCCATTTCAACCACCGCCTACGAAGCTGACAATTTCTACTTCTGCCGCTTTGTCTATCCAGTGGGTGTCGTATTTGCCCTTGGGAATAATCTCGCCATTGACTTCAACGACAACGCGTTCTACTTTGAGTTTAAGTTGTTCTAATACCGCAATTACAGTACCTTCAACAACTTCCACCTTTTCAGTTCCGTTGATTTTCATACGCGCCTCCTTAATTTTTTGATCGAGTAGGAGGCTGACGATTAATTCGTCAGCCGTCCTCTCACACCACCGTACGTACCGTCCGGTATACGGCGGTTCGTTAAACTAACTGTACTTT
>JBGSUZ010000148.1:0-5379 GCA_041753235.1 Acidaminobacteraceae bacterium | reverse complement strand
CGTTCTCGGTCGTAGTTGATGGCGTAGTCATGGTCGTATGTTTTGGGAAAAATCATTAAGCTGCTAAAATACCAGCCGAAAAAAATATAAGCCGCTCCCAAAAGGACCAAAATACCTAATAAAATTTCCATGCTTCACCTCATTTATTCACAATTTGTGACAAATATAAAAGACGTATAACTATTTAAATTATACGCCTTTTCCCGTCTGAAACCAATAGCTGTAAGTTGTCTATTTCTTGCTAAAGAGCGTAAACCCATGCTTGCCGATGGTGAACATTTCAACAATGACAAATACGGAGAGGAAGCCCTGAATCCCCGTCATAACCCCTTTTTCAATACTTTGCACCCCAACGCCAATGGAAGTGCTGAGCTGTTCGTAAATGCCCGGAATCATCAAATTAGGAGACGTTAGCAAGCCGATGACAAAGCCAATCATCAGCAGTGAAATCACACTGTCTATTAGCCTTGTAATAAGATTCCATTTTCTAGTCTTAAATTGATACAGACATAGTAAAAATGCACCTGCAAATAGTAAGTTGATCCAAAGTAGATAACTGCCAACAAAGTCATTGTTGATGAGTGGCAGGCTTTGGTAAGTACCCTCTGAGGTTTCAAAATAATAAGCGGTCACACGGTCAAGTCCAAAATTCAAAATACTAAACCCAATAACCACCCAAACAATGTCCCAAATCGCATCGTTGAGTTTAATATGGTCGCGGTGTGTCGGTACAAGTGTCAGCTTTTCTGGTGACCACACCTGTTTTGCTTTAAGGTCGCTTAAAGATTGGTCTTTGTTGTTTCTTTTTGAGTAGTGCCCCGACTGCAAGTGGAGGAAAAACTCTATTACCATAAAGATTAGCGTAACCGTACCGACTGTCCCAATGCCTACACTCAGCACATTACTACCCATATGCCATATAACCTGACGTGCAAGGTTTTCCGCTGCTGGTGCCCACTTGCCGCTAAGGAAGTCTCCAAGCGTAGTCCCCATGAAACCAATGAGTCCGACTATCAGCATGACCATCCAGTAGGTTTCATAGAGTTCTGGACCTATCAAATAGCGCTCTTTTCCGCTATAATGCTGGGCAATAACTTCAGGTGCTCCCAATTCTGTTAGAACGTCTTTTAACCTTTCAACGTCTTCTTTATTTTCAAGTTGTTCTTCTATGTTTGATTGTAGTTCTTTTAAAATATCCTCTTTTCCTGTACTGGAAAGTCGCTTGCCAACTTCGTATAGATAGGATTCCAGCAGTTCTGCTGCACTGAGCTGTTTTTTCATCGTTTTGCTTCCTCCTTTAGTAAACTATTTATTGCTATGTTCATATTTTCCCATTCTGTCGTTAGCGCTGTTAATACGTGCTGCCCTTGCTCTGATAGTTGATAATAACGTCTTGGACGTGCTTCTTCCACTGACCAGTTACTGTCTACAAGCCCTTGCTTTTCAAGGCGTCTTAACAGTGGGTAAAGTGTATTTTGTTCAATATGAAGTCCTTTATTGGCTAACCTTTGAATGAGAGAATAGCCATACTCTGGGCTTTTCAATTGACTAAGGACGCAAAGTACCAACGTACCACGCCTAAGTTCTTGATTTAACTGCCCCAGTATAACTGAAGGGGTTTCCATGTGCATCACTATCCTTTCTTTCTCATTGTATTGTGCGCCGCACAGTATTGTCAATCACGTATTAATTAAGTTAACGTGTATATTGAGAAGCGTTGGATTTTCAACTACTTCTTATAAGGTAAATCGACAACTCAACAGGAGGGACACAAATGAATATTGAAAAACTTTCTCAAATAATTGAAGCCAATAAAGCGCCTGAACTTTTTGAGAACAGCAAAACACAGGCTGAGTTCTGGGACAATGAGCATATTTCAAAAATGATGTTAACGGCGCATCTCAACCCAAACTGGGATGCGGCGAGCAGAAAACCTGCCACTATAGAGGCTACCTGCAAATGGATTAGCTCAACTCTAGGTTTAAAGCCAACCCAAAGACTGCTCGACTTAGGCTGTGGCCCAGGACTCTACAGTACGAAATTTTACGAACAGGGTTTAGCCGTTACAGGGATTGATTACTCTAAAAGATCCTTAGCCTATGCCAAAGAACAAGCCTCTTTGAAAAATTATGGTATTGACTATTTGTATCAAGATTATTTGACAATGGATTACCATAGTGAATTCGACGCAGCAGTACTCATTTATTGCGATTTTGGCGTCTTTTCAGAAGTTCTTAGAACACAACTGCTTAAAAAGATTCACGAGGCCTTAAAGCCCGGTGGCTACTTTGTATTTGATGTGTGGTCAACGGTCTATACCGAATTAACCGCTCAATATAAGAACTGGTTTGTTCATGAAAAGCAAGGTTTTTGGAAGCCGACACCTCATTTAGAACTCGTCCAAAAACAGTTTGATGCGGCAAACAACGTGTCGCTAAAACAGCATATTATTGTACAAGAAGGTACTGTTGTAAACGTTTATAATCTTTGGGAACAGTGCTATACCATAGACTCTATTACATCACTTTTAAATGATAATGGCTTTGAAGTCGTTACAATTGTTAGTGACTTAACAGGAACAGTGTTTTCTGAGCAGTCAAATTCAATTGGCGTCGTTGCTAAAAAAATATAATACGAGGTGACCCGTGACTAAGCGATGGCTTACTGCATTGTTAATCTTATGGATACTCGGCTCAGCCCTCCCAGAGGCCGCTTTTGCTGAAAACTTAGATGCCGTGACACTACAACTGCGCTGGCAGCATCAATTCCAGTTTGCAGGCTACTATGTGGCGCTTTGGAATGGCTATTATGAAGAAGAAGGCCTATCGGTAGATATAAAGAGTGCCTTCACCCCCTCGGGTTTGGTACAAGCGACTGACGAGGTCACTGCTGGTCGGGCAGACTTTGGCGTTGGTGCTTCGGATATATTAATTGCCGAGGACAAGGGTGCTAACCTTAAATTGATTGCCTCTTTCTTTCAAAAAAGTCCTGTTGAATACTATGCCTTAGCCAAAACGCCTATTAATAGTCCTTTAGATTTTCCAAATTTAAAGGTAGCGCGCCGTTCCAATGACTTGTTAGACATAGAGTATCAAGTGATTCTTGAGCAAGAAGGCATGAAACCTCTAGCTGGAGACTTTGTTACGATGGAAAGGGATTTTACCATTGAAGATTTGACAAGTGGACGCTTTGACATGGTGCCGGGCTACTTGGGCAAAATACCTTACTTTGCAGCTAAACAAAAGGTTGAACTCCAGCGAATCAACGCTTATCAATATGGCATTGACTTCTATGGGGACTCCCTTTTTACTTCTGCTAAATTGGCTGCACAAAACCCCTTGCTGGTAGAACGCTTTAGACGTGCTTCCATCAAAGGCTGGCTATATGCCCTAGAGCACCCCGAGGAGGTTGCCAAAAAAATTGCGACTACCTACCCCAGTTTTGAAGATAACCCGACTGACGAATTAAACTTTAACCTTCAGCAAGCCAATGAAGTTAAGGCACTTATGCTCTACCCCCATGTGGAAATTGGCAATATAAATCCATACCGCTGGGACAAAATGGCGAGCACCCTCAATACCCTTGGCATTACTCAGGTTAAAGTACCTGTACCGCAAATGATTTTTAACTACGAACACATTCAATATCAACGTTTTGAAAGTACGGTTAGAAATATTGGCATTTTGTTGCTGAGTATCTTATTTACTTCAATTCTATACTTCCTGTTTAATCTCAATCGAAAAAATAAAAACTTAAAACAAGAAGTCCAGTATCGGAAAACATTAGAAGGCCATCTTAAACTCAGCAACGCCCGCTACGAAACTATTTTTAACAGCTCTGTCCTAGGCATTACCTTAACGACTTCTGAGGGTCAGATTATTAGCCATAATCATACTTGGTGTAAAATGCTTGACTACGAACCCGATGAGATGCTGACTAAGAACATACGTGAATTGATTTACAGCGAAGATTTACTTCAGGACTATGAGCAAATGCAAGCACTTAGAGCGGATGAAATTGCCAGTTATGTAACAGTGAAACGCTATGTTAAAAAAACAGGTGAAATCATTTGGGGCAAGCTCTTTATGACGAGAATCTTTGACCTTGACTTAGTGACCCCTCTAAATATGGGCATGGTCGTGGATGTGACCCGTGACGTCGCAGAATCTGAGGCACTAAGAAAAAGCGAAGCCCTCATCCTTTACCAAGCACGCATGGCTGCCATGGGTGAAATGATTGCCAATATTGCACACCAATGGCGTCAACCGTTGAATGCGCTCAATTTAGTTTTTGCTAACCTCAAAGACGCTTTTGAAACCAAAGAGCTTAATCAAGTAGAAATGGACCGCGGGCAAGCAAAGGCCGCTAAGCTAATTCAGCGTATGTCTGAAACCATAGACGACTTTAGATATTTTGCCAATCCTCAAACGACACCTCACTGCTTCAAATTACAGGACATTGTTGACATTGCTGTTGATTTACTCGAAGCGCAACTCACCCAGTATCAAATTGAGTTGACTGCTTCTATACCTGAAAGCATCACCTTATATGGCAATGACAATCACTTGACACAGGCCCTATTTAACCTAATTGGCAATGCAATTGACGCAGTAAAATTACTGCCTGCTGTTCATAGACGCATTGAAATTAAGGCGTGGCTTGAAATGGATTTGGTTCTGATTGAAGTTATCGATTGGGGCCTTGGCGTACCAGAAGCTATCCGTGATTCTATTTTTGACATGTACTTTACAACCAAAGAGGCCAATGGCGGTACTGGCTTAGGCCTTCATATGACTAAAACCATTATTGAGAGTATATTTAAAGGCCAGATAAGCCTCTGCGTTTCAGACAAGGCTTCTGGTGCCTGCTTCCAACTGCAAATACCACATGTTCAAACCCCAATGGAGGAAAAGAATTGCCATGACGGACTCTAAAATGCTCCCCCACTTAAAGGTACTCTATATTGAAGATGATGACATGACTCGCGAGGAACTGGCCCGCTACCTGAAAAAGCGGGTTGGTCAGTTAATGGTCGCCGAAAACTGTGACAAGGCACTTAGTTTTCTGGATAAGGAAACAGCGGATCTTATCATAACGGACCTGCGCATGCCCGGTATGAACGGCCTTCAACTAATCGCCCACCTCAGGGCTTTAGGCAATCAAACCCCTGTTATTATAACGTCTGCCTTCTCTGATAGCGAAACCATTTTGCAAGCTGTAGATTTAGGGATTGTGAAGTATGTTGTGAAACCCATCGCATTAGACGATTTAATGAAGGCCATGTCCGATGTAGCAGCTACTACCTTTAAGCAGCAGGGTACTTATGTCTTTAATGACACGCCCATACTAGAACGCGAATCGAAACTAGAGCTTGAAAAA
>JBGSUZ010000147.1:0-5413 GCA_041753235.1 Acidaminobacteraceae bacterium | reverse complement strand
CGATCTAGCTTTATAAAACATCAATTATCCGTTAAATCTTTTACTTTTCTCCGTATAATAAAAAAGCAGGAGCCAGTCTAAAAACTGAGGTCAACCGCCAAATTTTTTATCCACTTTTTACTGTTCAACCGATGAAGACCCATTCCTAGACGCACCAATTCTTCAAGAGCTATCATCCAATAGACACCAGATACGGAAAAACCTAAGGAGTTGCATGCTTAAGGCTTTGACCGCCGGCATCACTTAATAAGTAGATAAATAAACATTTGAACCTGCAACAATGATCAATCCCAAAAGCTTTATTTATTAGTAGTATTTGTTGTACTACTAAAATATAACCTTCATGGCTAAGCGTCAATATAGCACTTTTTTGGACGTTTGAGGCCTAGTCTCTATAAGGAAAGAAATTTATAGCGTACAAAGCGGCGTAATCAAAAGCACCTACAAACCCACATGCGTTCTTTTGCAGTGTGGGTTGTAGGTGCCTGTTTTAGTGATTGTGATTAGTGAGTTAGTTGCTAAATCTAATTGCTATATACCTCAAATTCATAAATTCTTGTAGACGTGTCATTGTTATTGGTTGGTTTTGTAATATAGAGTCTGACATATCTTGCGTTAAACGGTGTGACAACTCTGTCTGTCTTATTACTCGTATTGTTCATAACGACATCTTGATCCACCCAAGTTATTCCATCGGCACTACTTTGGAGCTTGAAGTCTCTAGTGTTGTAACCTGAATCTTCGCCTCCTTCACCTGCATGTTTAACCACCCAACGGCTAATACTGTAGTTTTGACCAAGATCTACTTTGAGATATTGCCCCTCTGAATGAAGTGGATATCCTCCTAACTCAGATGGCGCACACCACTTATCATTAAGTGTTGCCACAGAACCGTTTACCGCTTTTTCAGGATAAAAACCCCAAAAAGCATAATTGCCATCGACTTCGCTATTGTCTGTAATTGGCTTATTAAGAGCTAAATTTCTACCACTTAAACTACCTTGTACAATTTTTCTGGCAACGGTTGTTTGATTATCTTTTACAACCCACGGATTTGAAACCATTGTGCCATCTTGTCTATATAGCGAATATTTTGTTGCAAGTTGATATTCTGTAAATCCTGTTGCTGGTTTACCTGCTTCGCCCGTGACAGTTCGTTGAACTGTTGTTTCTGATAACTCTGCACTCGTTGTAGAAACTTCTGTTTGTATAGTTCTTGCTATTTCGAATTTAAGCGCTGCCGTTTGATCACTAAATTTTAACCCTAAATCTGCACCTATTTTCATAGAAAGTGTATACGTCATCTTTTGTTGATCTGTATTAGTTACACCTGTTTTAAATGTATAACTATTAGTAGCGCCAGATGGAATAACCGCTGTATATACTTGGTCCCAGTACTCTTCTTTTACTAAAGTATAATACGGCGAAGTGTGTATTTTCGTATAGTCACTCGTCTGACCATCATTTACCATAATACAGGGCACTAAGGATGCGCCAACAACAACTGGGGTAGTAGTTTTAGGCAATTTTTGGCCGACATCTCCATAATAATCATAATCTGGAGCAGCTGGTCTTTCGCCTATTGTTGGTAATGTTGGCAATGTTATACTATCATTAAATGTACTGATGCTAAATACTCGTTTATCATCAGAAGGATTTGAATTGTCTAAGTCTACAAATTCTGCATTACTAATTAAATTTCCAGTATATGCGTAAGATGCAACTTTCCCATAGCCTTGATTCACAATTTCATAATAATAACCCCCTAGGTCTCGGAAATACCATTGTTGATCGGCAGCGCCAGTCCATGTATTTTGAGTTAAAACTTCACTTTTATCCATCATAGCGTCTCCGCCAAATTGAGGCTTATTACCACTAACTCTAACCACTTTTCCACTATTTTTATTTACAATTGCGTATAAATCTCCATCTAGTGGAAAAAACATGAATTTTTGATTATCACCTTTATGTGCTTCATACAGTAGAATCGCCTGATTATTACCCTGTTCACCTTGAACTACATCCCAAACTTTATTCAGATCCGATTTTAATTTGATTTGATAATATTTATTAGCATCTGGTGCTGCGAAACTTCCAACAGTAAAACTTGATAAACTCATTGCGCCTACAAGTAATCCTGCTACGACTTGTTTTGATAGTAATTTCATGCTTACCTCCCCATTTTTTTGTATTAGTGAGTAATGTTGCTTAATGACAAATACTTCACATCTCTCTTATAGAAATCAAATCACCTCCCTATTGGTTTCAACATAAACCCATATGATACTTTTGTAAATATTCCATCCATATGTTTGCAAAATATTCTGTCATTTAGGAAATTATACACTCGCTGTCACTTTAAAACCATCAGGTTTTTCCCACCCTCAGCTAAGTATTTTCCTGATTCAAATTGAACCTTTTCCTTAGTTTGTATTTTAAGTATAAAATTTCTGCGCGTGATAAGAAATTATATACCATTGGCGCAGCACATGCAAAAGCACCTACAAACAACACGCATTTTTTGCCGTGTTATTTATAGGTGCCTGTTTTAGAGATTTATTTTAGTGAGGCAATAAGTCTCCACTGTGCGTAGAGCGAAACGTGTGCACCGCCCATAGTAATTGCATCGCCTGCTTTGTATACTTTCCCACTGCCGTCTTCTGCAGTATTCCAGCCGGCAAATTCATAGCCTGTTCTCTCTAAGTTGCCCGAATTACCAAGTACTGTTGCTTTTGTACCCGTATGGTAACCATTACTGTCATACGGCAAATCTCCTGAAGTGGCATATCTGTCTAGGTAAGAAACATACCATTCTTGCTCTCGGTATGCCCACTGTGCATAGAGCGTTGTGTCTGACTGAATTTTGAATATCTCTCCAGGTTGATATTGCGTACCTCTGCCGTCGTTCATTGTGTTCCAGCCTGCAAATATGAATGGGTAAACATCAAGATTGCCCGTATTGTCACTGACAGTCACGTTTTGACCTTTTCCATAATTCAATATATCAACTGGAACCGTTCCTAAACCTGTCGGTGTGCTAACATAGGTCACCTTTACTGGCGTTAAATCTATTTCAGGACTTGTCGTATCTGAAACAGGGGGCTTACCTGCATCCGAACCGTCTAATGGTCCAAGATCCGTTACCAAACTGTCAAAATGCATGCCGCTGATATTGGTGTATTTACCCGTAATTGCAGCGCCGTGTCTTTGATGTGCAATACGTCCCATGACACGTTTGAAAGAATAATGGTCTTCTTCATTTGGTGGCAAGTCTTTCTCAGGGTATCTTTCAGTAATCCAATCCCAGTCGTAATCGGAATTGCCAGTTATGCTTCTGTGAATATACTGTTCATGAATATGTTCCGGCCCGTTATAGCCTCTTACAGAACCGCCTGGTGCTGTACCAAATACGATATTCGCATCTGGTCTGCTCGTATCATGACCAATTGTAGAATTGGCGTCTGCTCTGAAAAAGCCTGTGAATTTTACGTTATAGGATAAATAAACGTTGGCTTTATAAGGCACGTCTACTTTATCACTGAACGCGAACTGCGTGATTTTAAGCTTTCTGTTCGGAGGCACAACGGGTTCATCGGTTGTTGTTCTTTGCTGTTCTGATGAATTTTCGTGTGTGGTTCCCCAGGTGTGACCATAGTCAAATGATGCAGTCACTTCGACAGTGTGCTCGCTTTTGTACAAAGCTGCATCAAATGCTTGGGTGTATGAGTACCCAACTGTAGCGCCAACACCAATGCTGTCTTCTACTGTCTCTGATTCACTGGTACTTTCCGTAGACGTGTAACTGAGCGATGAGGTTAACGGCTCCGTTCCGGCATTTCTAATAATTTTTGTCTGTGCCGCTTTAGGCATAAATGCATAGACTTCAGGGTCACCTAATTCAAAGGTGTCTTCGTCTATATAGAGTTTCACGTCTGAAAATTCCATGACCAGTCTTTCGTCTGCGCGAATCCCACCTGCATAAGGATCATTTGGGTCGTAGTGAGCCGTTAATGTAAAGGTATTCTCATTGACTTTTTTGAAATCAAAATCTTCCCCTACCTCTTGACTGCCCGTCCCACCACACCAAGCAACACCCATATAGTGCGCAAGCAGTGCGTGATCTTTAACAAAATCTGGACTCTTCAAAATCTCTGCTATCAAAAGCTCCTGATCCGCTGCCTTGTGCGTTATTAATTTTACCATTGGATCAATCAGATCATCAGGTTCTGTAGCCGCATATGCGCTTGGCACTAGGTTAGATCCAAGTAACTGCATTGTAATCAATGCATAACAAATGCCTTTTTTTAATATACTTCTATAAACCATATTTATCTCCCCTTATATGGTACAACGTGCTTAGTAATGCTGCATGACAAAATAATCACCTAGGTTTTATCAAAACGCTCCGTCGTTACCAAAATTGTACTTTATTTCACTGCTGTAACCCATCGGGGATTCCCTGATTTTCACTACACCTTTCACTGATTTTACATTATATACAAGCATTATATACAAGTAAAAAAGCTCCCGCAGATAATTGACGAGAACTTCATTTGTTCTGTATTCATTTATAGTTCAGAAGAGGTCAGTCCTTCACGAATGGCGTATTTAGTGAGTTCTGCCACACTGTAAAGTCCAAGCTTGTTCATAATATTCCTTCTGTGGGTTTCTATCGTCTTTTCGCTGAGATGAAACTCTAACGCCATAACGTTTGTTGTCTTTCCTTCTGCGAGTTGCTGTAAAACTTCACGTTCTCTAGGTGTCAGCACCTCTATGACAGAGGTGTTCTCACGAACCTTTTTTATATAATCCGTTACAACTGTACCTGTTATACTTGGACTCATGTAATACCTTTTAGACGCCACTATTTTAACTGCAACTAATAATTCTTCATAAGCACACTCTTTTAATAAAAAACCAAAGGCACCTGCTTTAAACATTTCTTTAACGTACCATTTATCCGAGTGCATTGATAAAGCAATTACTTTTATCTCTTTGTGCTCCGTCAGTATTAGTTTTGTAGCCTCCATGCCGTTCAAATTTGGCATTGATATATCCATCAACACCACATCTGGCGCAAACAATCGAACCCTCTCAATTGCATCAAGTCCATCGTGTGCTTCCGCAACAGCTTCTATGTAGCTTTCCTTTTCTAACATAGTGCGAAGTCCATCACGTACGATTTTATGGTCATCTACTAACAAAACTCTCATATATACCCCCTAACACAAATTGTGACAAACATCACAAATAGTTTCAAAAGTGAGGAAATTACATTATGTAATATCCCTAAGTATGTATATATTTTCCTTTAGTACAAGTGTAATATAACATATTTACTATACCGTTTAAACATTATTTTAAAATTAATCCATATTATGTTCATAAAAAGGGGCTGTTGCAAAATAGCCCC
>JBGSUZ010000146.1:0-9056 GCA_041753235.1 Acidaminobacteraceae bacterium | reverse complement strand
AAAAGCGTGGCTATATCAGCATGTCTACAATGTACAAGAAAGTACAGTTAGTTTAACGAACCGCCGTATACCGGACGGTACGTACGGTGGTGTGAGAGGACGGCTGACGAATTAATCGTCAGCCTCCTACTCGATCTCTCTTAATTTATCATTTCATGGTCTAAGGTGCAATACTGAACTATGGTAAAATTGTTTATGCTTTAAAATAGTTAATAAAATCCAATTTGTCTTGAGCTGTATCAAATGGCTCATACCAACCACATATCTCTACCGCAAAATCAACAAATGATTTTCCAAGACTGGTAATTATGTGGCCGCTTCGAACGATTTGCTCTTCTTTATAGTACGCTCTCTGAAATGGGTCTTGTTCTCCAAATACCTTTACCTGCTTGTCTCCCCACTCGGTTATCGGGGTCGTAAAAGGCACATTAGACAGTACACCGGCCTTTGCCAGCAAAAAAGTACCTGCGCCACAAATACCAGCCAACATGGCTTGTTTTTCATTGAGTGTGTGAATTAATTCATTTAACTCAGGTCTTAAATCACCAAACCACCCACCACACAAAATAAGACCAGCTGCATTTTTATTCTCCGGGTCAGCAACCAGCCGATGAGGCATTAACAATGCGCCTGACCTTGCAGTAACAACTTTGTCCTCATACGCAACTGTTATAATGTTTTTGTCCAGACTCGTTGACAATAAATGCATGGCAAGTGTAATTTCATAATCCGTCATACCATCAAATATAAACACCAAGATTGTTTCCAAGTTCGCATCACACTCCTATCTCTTTATAGTTCATCATATTATAGCGACTCTGACTTTACAAATGCTTAAATAACTATAATCATTTATTCCGATTCCAAATCCACTCTGCTGTTATTTTATTTTAAAACGTGGTATAATTATAACAATAGTATGTATACAAATTCGTTGATTTTAAGTACCGTGTTTTGGAGGTGTCCTATGAAAATTGATAGTTCTATCCAAAAAATGTATACCCAGCTTTCTAGTGGCAAGCGTATTAATAGC
The DNA here is from genome assembly GCA_041753235.1 of Acidaminobacteraceae bacterium. Taxonomy (GTDB): domain Bacteria; phylum Bacillota; class Clostridia; order Peptostreptococcales; family Acidaminobacteraceae; genus JBGSUZ01. Next base: position 8,023 of record JBGSUZ010000146.1, on the reverse strand, counting down.
GCTGCCAATGATCCTGCAGGGCTCGCTATTTCGAATAAAATGTCAGCTCAGATAAATGGTTACGATAAAGGTACAGAGAATGCACTCACCTCACAAGAGTTAGCCAGAACGGCTGAAGGTGCACTTTCTTCCATTAACGACAGCCTCCAGCGAATCCGCGAATTGGCAGTTCAAGCATCCAACGGCACAAATACAGACAGTGACAAAAAAATCATTCAGACTGAAATTAATCAGCTTAAAGAAGGTATTCAACAAACTACCAGAGATACGGAATTTAACACCATGAAACTTTTAGATGGTTCTTTTTCAGATAAAAGTATTGCGTCTAATCCTTCTGGAACCGGAACAACTATGACCATCCAAAATACAAGTTTAGAAACACTCGGCATTGATAAATTCGACGTAACCAAAGACTTCAATATTGAGGATGTAGACAAGGCCATTGCTCAAGTCTCTGACTCAAGGTCAAGTCTTGGCGCTCTCAGCAACAGAATTGACCACATGGTCAATTCCAACAATACTGCTTCTCTCAATTTAAGAAGATCGGAAGATCAGATTTCCAGTGCTGACATGGAAAAAGCAGTCACTCAGCTAAAAACAATGCAGTTACAGCAGCAAATACAAATTTATGCGCAGCAAAATAAAATGAGTCAGAGTGCCAGTGTTCTCAATCTGCTTAGGTAAATGACTTGAAGAATGAATAAAGCCTTGAAACTGCTACCGGAATGGGTAGTTGAGTCAAGGCTTTTGTTTTGTTTATTTATTATCGTATAGCGCTGACAAAGGTAAATAAACCTCTGTATTATCAAGTGGTTCACGTACAACTTGACCATCTTTCACCCAGACCTTCAATGCCTGAGCTTCTGCTCTGGACTTCAAGATTCTATACTGGTCGTCCCTTACTTCCATTGCAGCAAAGTCCTCTAATGCTATGCCTACTTTGCCCATTTCACTAATCATACGGTCAAAATCCTCTTGGCGTCCGTCATTGTGGTGGGGACAGTGTACTCCCGGCAATATACCGAGTGCCTCTACACAAATAAAAGGCGACTCAGTTCCAGTCTCGTAAGTCACTGAATCGCTGTGTCCATGCTCGAACCAACAGATTGATCCTGCACTGATGCCGCTGAGCACAATCCCTCTGTTATATGCTTCTTTGAGCAGTTCGTCTACCCCATACTGTTTCCAGACTTTCATGAGATGCATAGTGCTACCGCCGCCAACGTAAATAATGTCTGCTGAATAAATCGCTTCAGCTGCCTTTTCGTGGCTCATGCTTTCAGACATGAGTAGTAGCGCAGAAACCTCACACCCCAACTGCTCACCATATATTTTTTCGACCACCTCAACATAACCAAGTGCATCAAAACTGGCTGTAGGAATAAACAGTAGCCTTGGATGGTCAATCCCTGCGCTTTTAGCTATGTATTGGTCTATAGATAAGGTCTCGTTATCCCCAAGTTCTCCGCCGCCTATTATAATGATTCGCTTACTCATTTACAAGTCCCATCAGCATCCTGTCCTCATAGCTATTTGTGGTTGGGTTTAACGCACAGTGTCTTCGTAGTCCTTCGGTTTCAAAACCAAGCCTTTTCGCCAAAGCGATGGATGCCTCGTTGTCTGGGTGTATGGACAATTCTAACTTTTCTATGCCTATTTCATCATTAAATAAAAATTCAATTAAAACAGATAGGGTTTTCGTCATGATGCCAGTGCCTCTATACCGCTTGTCTAGCATATAACCAAGCTGGGCGTTGTTGCTTCTATAGTCGAGATGATGGCATGCCAATAATCCTACCAGTTCGTCCGTTTCCTTGCTGGCAACGCACCATCGGATAAAGTAGCCGGTTTCGTAGCCCTTTTGATAACTCTCAATGGCTTGAACGGCTTCTTCACGGCTCGTATACGGTGTCATGGCTTGATATTTCGGACCTTCCTCATCTGAGTAAATAGCGTATACGCCCTCTACGTCTTTTTCTTGGAAGGCTCTTAGAATAAAGTCGCCGCAGTCTATTTGTGGAAATGTCTTAAATAAAGTTTCAATGCTCATGTCGTTTTCCTTTCTAGTTGTTTTTTTAAAATTAATTATACGTAAAATTTGTTTTAAAGTCGAATATTTTTATTACTATTGATCCGTTTCAACCTCCGATTGTCATAGGAAACTCTCTTTTCCTTCAGCATGCTAAGTTCATGGAATTGCTGATTGAACCGATTATAGCGTTCTTGGCTTAAGCTTCCGTTTGCAAGAGCTTCCTGTATGGCACAGCCTTTATCGTGGGTGTGGCTACAATCTGAAAAATGGCACTGGGTAAGGCGTTCATGGACGTCAAAGAAGCTTTCTTCAAGTACAGCTTCGTCTGCCCATAGTTGTAATTCTCGAATACCCGGTGTGTCTATGACACTGCAACCGGATGGGTGCTGTAACAGTTGTGGGCTTGTAGTCGTGTGCCTTCCTTTGCCGTTAGACTGGCTTACGGTATTGGTTTTCAGCGCATTTTCTCCAAATAGGTAATTGATGAGGGTTGACTTACCAACGCCGGAAGACCCTAGGAAAACAAGGGTTTTTCCACTTGCTAGGTACGGGTCTAATTGGTTAAGATTCACTTGGTTTAGCACTGAAATAAAGTGGATGGCTATACCCTTTGAAATTTGTTCGATTTGAGTAACGTAATACGCTGGGTTTTCGCAGAGGTCACACTTATTGAGTAGTATGACAGGCTATGACCCGTGCGGGTACAAAGCCTTTTTCAGCATATTTTACAAAGTTTTCTTCGAATTTTTGAGTGTAACCTAAAGTGTTTAAATTCATAGCATCTCCTCCAATTGGGAAATCTGTAGGCTGAATTTTTGGCGCAAAAAAACACGTCGACCAGCAACGTGCTAAAAGTTCCTATAAAATTAGCCGATGGTTGATTGGTTGTCCATATGCATTTATGAATGGTTCACCTTACTGCTGTTTAGCATATCAATCACTCCTCTCAACGCGCATGAATAATAATGTTTACCCTTTAAGGGTAGCACAGTGCTTAGTATTACAAAAGGGAAAATATAAATATAATTAAAAATCCCAAGACCAGACTTCCCACAGTCAAACCGGCTGACATTAAGGTTTTTAAAGGGTCATCATAATAACGTTCAGGTAATATGGGAAGGTCTATCTTCCACCATTTGTTCAACTGATACCATAAAACTACGTAAATTGGAATGGCTAAAAAGAAGCCTAGTGCCAGGATGTCTTTGTCTGTCATTGAACCACCTCTGTCGTTCGAATTCCTTTTTGATTTATTACTTTACGATGTTCTTAGCCTCCACCCTTCAATCTCTGACCGCTGAATAGCGCCAAACAAGTTGTTTTTCGCATCTGGATTGTCCTTGCACATTTGCAGCAGCAACTGCTTCATGTCTTGACGCTTAGTTGTACCGTTTGCTAGACATGGGTTATGGATGGGCTGTATGTCATTGGCTCTGATAAAAGCCTTGATTTCTCTTTCTTCTAAATAAATCATTGGTCGAATGAGGGTTGTGCCGTTTTCGTCCTGTTCCGTTACTGGGGCAAAGGTGTATAAACGCCCCTCATAGAGAGAACAGAGCATATAGGTTTCTAGTACATCGTCTCGATGGTGTCCTAAAGCTATTTTGTTACAACTATGCTGTTTAGCCACCGAGTTGAGTGCACCCCGTCTAAGTTTCGCGCATAGTGAGCATGGGTTCAGCTCTTTGCGTTCTTCAAATACGATTTTACCGATTGCAGTTTCATCTATAATATATTCTACACCAAGGCGCTCGCAGAGCTGTTTTGTGTAACTTAAGTCCGTTTCGCCAATTCCCAGCGTTAATGTAATGGCTACAAGCTCAAAAGGCACTGTAGAAAACTGTTGAAACTGCCTGAGTGCAATTAACATACTCATGCTGTCCTTGCCGGAAACACCAACGGCGACCTTATCGCCCGACTGAATCATGTTATAGTCTGTGACGGCCTTTCTGACTTGTCCTAATAGTCGTTTTTGTTTTTCGAATCCTACCATATTAGACCTCGTTTATACACTTACTAAACTAAGTATTAATCCATTAACTTTTGAATTTTTTCAACCAACTTCCCAAAAACCACCTGCATATGCGGTTCAGTTGAATAGGCAACGACCTTGTCTAGTGGAATCCACTGGACAGCGCTGTTTTCGTCTGGCTGTACTTTTAGGGGCTGGGTTTCATCGGCTTCAAGCAGATAGGTTACTGACAGGTGCAAATGTGCCGACACGTACTGACCTTTTCTTGTATGTCCTATAACGGGAAGCATTTCTAAAGAAAATATTTCAGGCTTAACAGGCATGACTGCCGTAATACCAGTTTCTTCATAGACCTCTTTTATGGTAACTGCGAGTAAGTCTGGGTCTCCGTCTGCGTGTCCACCGGGAAGAGACCACGCGTTGTATATGTTATGATGCACCATGAGCATCTTGTTACGCTGTTTATTTACCACAACGCCTGACGTTGCCAAATGGGCCATTTTATTATCTCTTGTTAGTACGTCTTCAAAAGTATTAAAAGCTTCAAGGAAGAGGGTTTTAGCGTTTTTTTCCTGTTCGTTGAAAGGGCTGTATTTTGTTATAGTTTCTATTAAGTTCATGGTGGTGACCTCGTTTCACTTATCCATTAATGTCAGCAACTTCTCAAAAGTGTTCAAATTTCTTGTCGTTGCCATAAGCTTTGTTTTCTTTTCCAAATAGGTATTATTGAGTTTGGTCTTCCCGTAACCCGTCGGTACATACAAATAGACCAAATTGCCTACTAGCTGATACGCATCGGTTTCCAGCATGACTGCTTCAATAGAAGGAATTAGGTCGTCTGCTGCCTCTCCTTTAAAAAGGGACACGTATCTATTTTTAACGTCGTCTGCATCAAAGGGGTAGTTTGCAACAATTGCTTCTACTGCCGCCTTGTCTTTTACAATGACGCCAATTTCAAGCTGGAAGGTGGCATTTATCATCGACTCAATTTCTGCTTCTAAGGCTTCGCTGGACGTGTCTGCTATCTCAAATATAATGTTTCCTGTGTTCAAATAACTGCTTACTCGGGTATAGCCTAGCTTTTCAAACGCTGTGACCAATTCACCCATATTGATTTGATTCTTGCCGGAAACATTGATGCCTCTTAGAAAAGCTACGTACATGAGCAGGCCCCTTTCCAAGTTTATTGGTAGTCTTCTTTTAATAGTCCATAGACTTCTAGGTCAACCAAACCTCGGCCTGTCCAGAACTGGCTTTGACGTAGCAAACCCTCATGAACGAATCCATTTCTGAGCAGTACCTCTTTGGACTTTTCATTTACGGGCATGACAAACGCCTGAATTCTGTTGACTTCAATTGTGTTGAACAAGTAGTCAACCATTAAAGCTGTCGTTTTTGTGGCGATACCTCTTCCCCAGTATGCATCGTTCAAAGTATAGCCCAAGGTCACTGAATTTACTTTTTTGTCAAGGTCGAAAATTTCTGCAACGCCTACTAGTTTAGACCCTTCTGTTTTAAGGTAAATGCCAAGAAAAATAATGGTCTTTTTATGAAAGTCCCGCTCGTAATGCCCTATCATATTTTCAACCGCCGCCAAGGTCTTTCGAGGTGCACCCGGCTTGTACCGATACAACTTTTCGTTGCCGTTAATAGCATACAGGTCGATTGCATCCGCTTTGTCTATTTGTTTAAGTACGATTTCATCGGATTCAATGCACGGAAACGCTTTGAAAAGCTCTTCGTATTTCATGCCTGTACCTCCTGCCTACTTCAATTTGCCAACTGGCGCCATGTAAATGACAAACTCATTTTCACCGTCTAATTTCAAGTAGTCGTCCATCGCCTTTTGGTCATAAGCCGCGACTGCACAGGTGCCACATCGAATCCCTTCACAGGCTAGGTATAAGTTCTGACAGACATGCCCTGCGTCCAGTAACATGGCTTTATGTGCGGTCATGAGATAGCGCCACTCACCTCTATAAGGTACACAGCTCCAAATAAAAGTCACTGCACAGTCACCGACAAATGGCTGTTCAAGTGAATAGTCACTTAAATGTTGTATGGATTCTTCGTCCTCAAAGAGAAACTGGAGCTGATGGCTGAGCGCCACGTATCTGTAGACGCCCTTTTTCAAACCGTCTACTTGTTGCACAACCAAATACGTTTCAAACGGATGTCTTGCGCCAGCAGATGGTACGGTTCTAATAGTCGCGGAGTTGTTGGCATTGACTTTTTTGACCCCTTGGGTCGCAAATAGAAGGAAAGAGAGTTCTTCTAACGTTAGGTGTGCCTTTGCATAAGCCCGCGTACTTTTTCTTTTTTGTATAGCTTCAAACAGATTGTTTTGTTGTAATGTTTTTTCTGTCACCGCTGGCAGGTCAATAAGCTCTCCGGCGCTATCATATGGCTTTTCAAGTGGTGGTTGGGGTAATTCTTTTTGCTGATCGGATAGAACATCGTCACCCCACTCGGCGAAATTGGATTTCATAAAGTTGCGTAATTGTTCGAATGCGCTCATAATTTTGTCCTCCTCGTTACTTTCCAACAATGACCATGCCTTCAAGCTCTTGAAATCCATTGTCCAAATAGAATTTGAACGCCGGATTTTCCTTCTCTGTTAGTAAAATGATACCGTTGAGTCCCTCGTGTTTAACCTCAACCTCAATCGCTCGAATGAACCGACTGCCTATACCTTGCCCTTGAAGGCTGTGGTGAATGCAAAATTCATCTATGTAGTATTCCAAGCCTTGAATCCATGGCTTCTTCATGCCTAGGCTTAGTCCTTTTATTTCACCGTTTACGAGTAGTACATAACCTAAAAAATAATTATTGGCAAAATGATTCCTAAAAAAATCGCTTAATTGGTCTCGCGACTCATATACGTCATTCCACGGCGGCCTTGTAAACGTATCAATAAATAAGTCTACACAGGCCTCCATCATGGTTTCTTCCATTCGTGTTACGATTAAATTGTCCATTTTTGCAAAGTGCAATTATAACTTCTCAGCCTTCCAAATATAGCGCCATTGTTTATAGGTAAGCCTGCCCTCTACTGTGTTTTTCTCAATAATTTCTTGAATGATTGGCGCATATTCAGGCAGTGAATAGTCTGGGTTACCTGGGAATGCAGACAAGAATTTAATGAATTCAACTTCATTTGGAAAAACAGCAATCGCCTCGTCGAAAACTTCAAACGTGACCTGTGAAAAATTATTCTCCTTTAACCGCTGTGCAACCCGTTCTTGCTCCGCAGAGTGTATACCGATGATGGTTCCCTTTGATTTCAATATGCGCGGATGATTGAGTATAGACGTTGGCCCTCTTCGGCAAAATATTACATCAAACTCACCATCTGTAAATGGTAATTCTTTTCCATCTTTTGTCCAACCATAAACAAACTCGACATTCTGAGCTTTGCTGTCCTTTAACTGAGCATCTGCAATCTTTAGCAGTTCCTCTGAATTGTCAAAACCTACAACATGGTTTGCATGCTGACCCATTTTTATGGTGAATTCTCCATCGCCACAACCTGCGTCTAATGCCTTTCTACTACCCTTTAACAGCTCAATGACCCTTTGCTCAAAAACATCTTCTCCCGAAAGGCCTTCAACCGTATAGGTGGCATTGCTTCTATAACCTTTGTTCTTTAACGCAATCATATCGTACCATTCTTTAGACATTGAAAACCTCCCTTTAATATATTCTCGCACCAAAAGGCACTAGTGCTAACTTAGCCAACTTTATATGCTGCTTTGCAAATGGTAGCCCAATGATAGTGATTCCTAATAGTACCGCCATGACCACATGGTATAAAAAGAGTTCCCAGCCTAACACAAGAATCCAAATCACATTGCCAAGCAGTCCACCTGCACCAAAGTTGCCAATTTCAACAATCTTTCCGAAAGGCGTAAGCGACAGCCCTGCAATTTTAAAGCACTGCATGCCAAAAGGAACGCCTATGACCGTTAAGCAGAGTAATAGCCCAGCGAAAAACCAACCTAGTGCTGCTAGTAAGCCAC
>JBGSUZ010000145.1:0-2223 GCA_041753235.1 Acidaminobacteraceae bacterium | reverse complement strand
CTTCTGTTGTTAAGAACATTGCAGAAATAGATGCCGCGTTTTGTAGTGCTGAACGTGTTACTTTTGTAGGGTCAACGATACCCGCTTTGATCATGTTTACGTATGTGCCGTTGAGTGCGTCGAAGCCGATGCCGATTTCAGCGTGCTTCACTTTTTCAACGACGATAGAGCCTTCAAGACCTGCATTTGCTGCGATTTGTCTGATTGGTTCTTCAAGGGCTCTCATGATGATTTTAGCACCTGTTTTTTCATCGCCTTCAAGTGTTTCAAGAAGCTTTTCAACTTCTGGAATAGCAGCTATAAGCGCACAGCCGCCGCCTGGTACAATACCTTCTTCAACTGCAGCTTTCGTTGCGTTGAGGGCGTCTTCGATTCTGAGTTTCTTTTCTTTCATTTCAACTTCTGTAGCCGCACCAACTTGGATTACCGCTACGCCGCCAGCGAGTTTTGCAAGACGCTCTTGGAGTTTTTCTTTGTCGAATTCTGAAGTTGTATCTTCAATTTGAATTTTAATTTGTCTTACACGCTCATCGATTTCAGCTTTGTCGCCTTCGCCGTCAATGATGGTTGTGTAGTCTTTTGTAATTTTAACGCTCTTAGCACGACCAAGCATTTCCATAGTTGCAGACTTAAGGTCTAAACCGAGTTCTTCAGAAATAACTGTACCGCCAGTAATGATGGCAATGTCTTGAAGCATTGCTTTTCTTCTGTCGCCAAAGCCTGGTGCTTTAACGGCAACACACTCAAATGTGCCTCTGAGTTTGTTGAGAACAAGCGTAGTGAGGGCTTCGCCTTCAATGTCTTCAGCAATAATAAGTAATTTTCTGCCTTGTTGAACGATTTGCTCAAGCACTGGAAGAATTTCTTGGATATTTGTAATTTTCTTATCTGTAATAAGGATATACGGGTGGTCAACTGAAGCTTCCATTTTTTCTGGGTCAGTCACCATGTAAGCTGACACATAACCTCTGTCAAACTGCATACCTTCTACTACTTCAAGTTGTGTGCCCATTGTTCTAGACTCTTCAACTGTGATAACGCCGTCTTTACCGACTTTGTCCATTGCGTCTGCAATGAGGCTGCCGATTGTCTTGTCTGCTGCTGAAATAGACGCAACGTCAGAAATATCTTCGTGCTTTTCTACATTTGTAGAAATTGATTGAAGTTTCTCAACTGAAACCTGAACCGCTTTTTCGATACCAATTTTGAGGATCATTGGGTTTGCGCCAGCCGCTACGTTTTTAACGCCTTCACGAATAATCGCTTGCGCTAAAAGTGTTGCAGTTGTTGTACCATCACCCGCTACGTCATTTGTCTTTGTAGCGACTTCTTTAACGAGTTGTGCGCCCATGTTTTCATATGGGTCTTCAAGTTCGATTTCTCTCGCAATGGTTACACCATCGTTTGTGATGAGTGGAGAACCGAATTTTTTATCTAAAATAACATTTCTGCCTTTAGGGCCTAAAGTTACTTTTACTGTATCTGCTAATTTATTGACGCCGTTTTCGAGTTTTTTGCGGACGTCTTCACCATACATAATCTCTTTTGCCATGATGTGTTACCTCCTCTTATTTGTCTAATTATTCCATGATTGCAAGTAATTTTGATTGTTCGATAATAGTGAGTTCTTCACCATCGACTTTAACCTCTGTACCAGAGTATTTAGGGAAAATAACCTTATCCCCTACTTTAACTTCCATTCTTACTTCTTTGCCGTCTACGAAGCCACCTGGGCCTACTGCAACAACTTCAGCAATTTGCGGCTTCTCTTGAGCTTGACCTGGAAGCACGATACCGCTTTTAGTCTTTTCTTCTGCCTCAAGTTTTCTAATGACGACTCTTTCTCCTAGTGGTTTGATGTTCATTAAATGAAACCTCCTTACAAATTTGTGTTGATGGTATAAAAGTCGCTGTCGGCAGTCAAAACCCACCTTTACGACTGAAAGACAAAGCCTTTGGCCTTTATAGAGACCGCTCTAATATCATCATAGTACATATAAAATAAAAAATCAACAGTTTTTTAGCACTCGTCGATAAAGAGTGCTAAAAAGAAGACTCCAATGCTTTTAATAACTCTGGGTAGAACTGGTCGAAGCGCGAATTGCGAGTTCTGACGGAACTGCTATTTCTTGGTTTAATTCTGGTGGCATGCTATAGTATAGCATTGTCATTGGTAGTGCGTCGTAATCAAAGCCTGTTTGAGCCATTTGCCTAAACGTCTTA
>JBGSUZ010000144.1:0-3770 GCA_041753235.1 Acidaminobacteraceae bacterium | reverse complement strand
GTCATTTGGTATTTAATCATTTTGAAAAAAGATGGAAATAGTTTATAGGACTAGGTTTTGTTATTAAGACTAGAATTGTATGTTATATTCTAACTGTTTTGAGGTATATGTCTGTTTTTATTTTGAAGGGAGAGGTTGTATGAAAACGAACAAATTTTTAAAAGGTGCTTTGTTCTGTACTTTGGCAGGTATAACATTTGGCGGTCAGTGGCCAGTAGCAGGAAGTGCTCTGAAAGTGATTGATCCTTTTTACTTTACAATGATTCGATATTTGATTGTTGCGGTGACGTTGACACTCATCTTGATTATTGTTGAAGGAAAAGAAAAATTAAAGTTTGAAGGTCAGATATTACCTTTATGGTTTTTTGGAACAATGGCATTTTGTATTTATAATTTTTTAGTTTTTGTAGGTCAAAAAATGATAGGGAAGTCAGGCGCGATTTTTGGTTCGATGTTAATGGCGCTAATTCCAGTTGTTTCAGTTATTGTACTTTGGGTCTACAAAAAAATTAAACCACCTAAATTTACGTTAGGATGTATATTATTTGCACTCTTAGGCGTATGGATGGTTATCACAAAAGGTGACTTAAAATTCTTTATGATTAATAAAAACCAAATCCTGCCTATTGTATTGATGTCAGTCAGCGTGTTTGCTTGGGTTATCTATACCATTGGAGGTAGTAATTTTCAGTCGTGGTCGCCTTTGAGATATACGACCCTTTCTTGTATTTTAGGGAATGTATCTTCTATGGTTATTATTACAATCGCAACAGCCTTAGGTTTTTTGCAGGTGCCGACAATTGAATCTATCGGTAAAATTGGGCTTCAAATGTCATATATGAGCTTGATTGCAGGGGTTATTGGAGTTCTTGCTTGGAATGCGGGCAACAAAATATTAACGCCGATGAACGGTTCTTTATTTATCAATTTAGTACCACTCGTTACTTTTTTAATTGCCATTATCAATGGATATCAAGTTTCGAATATGGAGATTGCAGGAGCGCTAATAACCATTTCAGCATTAGTTTGCAATAATTTATATCAAAGAAGGATGCAAGCACAAAAGCAAAATAGTAGAACGGCTTTGAAACAAGCCAGTTAATCATTGCTAAACTCGATAAAGGGGTGTTAAATTTTGAAACTAAAATTATTGGATGTGACATTGAGAGAATCGGTACATGTGCCTAAAACACAAATGACTCCTGAGTACGCAGAAGCATTGGTAAGAGGATTATCAGAGGCAAATGTGGATTATATTGAAATTGGTTATATTTCTAATGAAAGAATCAGTGATTATTTACCTGCATATTGTCCTGAATCATACATCGTGAGAATGGAGCGTGCCTTAGCTGAAGGGTCAAACACAAAACTTGCTATCATGTTACACCCACATCAATTTAATAAAAATATGCTGTCTCTGCTAACAAGACCATCAATTGGCATGGTGAGATTGTGCGTACCATATTCAAAATTAACACAGTCATTAGAGGTGATAAGAATACTGCGGGAGTTTAAGATCAATGTATGTGCCAACTTGATTAGAGCCAGCCATCTATCTAACGAAGAAATTTTAAGATTTGCTAGAATTGTTGAACTTAGCGGAATTCAATGTATTTATATGGCAGATTCAAATGGTGCTATGATACCAGAAAAAATTGGAGAAATATATCGGCATCTCAATAAGCATACTAAATTAGCATTAGGGTTTCATGCACATAACAACTTGCATATAGCACCAGCGAATGCACTTGAGGCGATTGAAGCTGGTGCTACCTATATTGATGCCAGTCTTTATGGATTTGGAAAAGGGATGGCAAACTTAAGCCTGGAAGCATTTGTGGCGCTTTTAAATCGGATTGGACTGCTTGAACATATTGACTTAGGCCAGATTTTAAAAGCATCTGAAGAGGCATATAATAATTTTATACAAGCGGCTACTACTGAAATGTTCTCTGTTAAACAAAATGGCATTTTGATGGGGTACTACAATATTGATTTTGATGATCAAAAAAAGCTTCTTGGTGAGGGGGCACAAAATATAACTTCAATTTCTGAAGTGCTTGGGTATTTGGAGAAAGTTAAATTTAGCATTAGTTGAGAATATGGGAGGATAATTGTGAATAAAAGAGAGTGGATTTTACAATATGGCAATGGTGAAAAGACGATATTAGTATTACCGCGTATGGATCATAGACCGCTTTTAGATGAGGAATGGCAAGGGGTATTGGCGCCGTTTTTGGAAGATGCTCATTTTATTATTTTAGATATGCCTGAAAAACTTGCACAAACCCAACTGAATGAAACTATTTTTACCGTACAAGAATTAGCTTCTGAAGTTCAACGTTTTTTGGGAGAGTCAAAGATTCATCCAGATCAGATATGGGGTCTTTCGTTAGGTGGAATGATTGCTCAAGAATTAGCTCAATATAAGGGATTTACGTCACTGCCACTTGTCTTGATTTCCACTAATCTGTACGCAGATACAAAACTGAAGTCAATTTTTTCATCTTGGTCATTGATGACAGAGCAATTTGGACTGCACGCTTTTGATAGGAGTCTAGTTCCTTGGATAAGCGATGAAAGGACGTTGCCTATCCTTCACCATGAATGGCATAGCGATGAAGTCGACTGTGATGTTTCTATGAATAAAATTTTAGCAAGTTTGAACGCGGTATCTAATCACGATGCACGTGGAAGGGTATTTGATCCCAATCAAAAAATAAATGTGTTTTTTGGTAAACATTCTGTATTGCTTGGTAAAGAAGAAGCATCATATTTTCAAAATTTTATACCACATGCAAAAATCATTTTTGTTGAAAATGCTGGTATGAGGATTATAAACGACAATTCAGCGTTTATGAACGCACGCTTAAATTCAATTATTCAAATGTTATAAGACAAATAGTGGGGGCAGAATAATGAAGAATTTTCAATTGGCAGTATTGCCTGGTGATGGTATTGGAAACGAAGTGATGACAGCTATTTTACCTGTGTTTGAACAGTTAGGCTTGAAATTAGATATAAAATTTGGTGATATTGGATGGGAATTCTGGAAAACGGAAGGTAATCCTGTACCGTTGAGAACCTGGGAACTCATTGAACAATCAAATGCGGTGTTGCTAGGTGCAATCACCAGTAAACCAAAAGGGCAAGCTATTCTAGAACTAAATGCGAGTATGAATCCGTCAGAACATGAGTATATATCGCCTGTGATACAACTTCGACAAAAATTAGGATTGTACGCTAATGTAAGACCAGTGTTTAGTTTGCCTAATAATCCAACTCAAATTTGTGACGAAATGAATATGACGGTTATTCGAGAAAATACAGAGGGATTATATGCTGGATTTGATTTTAGTCCGATACCAGATGAGTTGATGGATTTTATAAGTAAGAACAAACAGTCTCAAAGTTTTTGGGACTTAGAGAAACCGGAAGATGGTGCACTAGCTTTTCGTCTGATGACTAAAAAGGGTACAGAGAGAATCATTAATTTTGCTTTCCAATGGGCAGATAAGAATGGCTATGACCTTGTTACCTGGGTAGATAAACCAAATGTAATGAGAAAATCAGGACAATTCGCTATAGATATCTTAGAAAGCGTTGCTCAAAAATATCCTCATATTAGATATGAGACTCAAAACGTTGATGCGACTGCTATGTGGATGGTTAAAGATCCTGGACGTTATGGCGTTATTGTTAGTGAAAATCAATTTGGGGACATTTTATCCGATTTAGGAGCAGGTTTAATGGGCGGTCTAGGATTTGCG
>JBGSUZ010000143.1:0-6016 GCA_041753235.1 Acidaminobacteraceae bacterium | reverse complement strand
CTTAGAGAAGCAGCTATTTTACTTGTTAAAACAGGCAAAATTGCACTTCCTAAATCTGAAGATGGCAGAACAGACAACGTTAAATCATTAAACATCGCGGATCTTCAAAAACAAGGTTTATTACCAGAAGGTTATGTGGTTACTGGCACAGATACACTGGCTTCAGTAGCTGCTAAATACAACACATCTGTAGAAAGACTCATGACAGTGAACAAAATTGCCAAAGCAGCAGACTTCAAAGCTGGTTTAACAGTTTACCCACCAACTGAGTTCATCTTCCCTAACCTTAAAAAAGTAGACATTCTTTCTATCAATGACTTCCACGGTAACCTTGAGTCAGCTGGTAGCAACCCAGGTGCGGCTAAATTAGCAGCTTACATGGAATTCTACAAAAAACAAAATCCAAATGACACAATCATCGTAAATGCGGGTGACGCTTTCCAAGGCACACCAATGTCAAACCTTCTATTTGGTGCACCAGTTGTAGAAATGATGAACGAAATTGGTTTTGATTCTATGGCTATTGGTAACCACGAATTTGACTGGAGCATTGAAAAAGCAGTAGAAACAATGAAAAACGCTAAATTCCCTATGCTTGCGGCTAACATTTACGAAAATGGCAAGCCAGTTGCATGGGCAAAACCTACACAAATGATCGAGCGTGATGGTCTTAAAATTGGTATCATCGGTGTTTCAACAGTAGATACTGCTGAAGCTGCTCACAAAAACTTCGTAGGTAAACTTGAGTTTAAAGCAGCAGCACCTATTGCACAAAAGTACACTGACGAGCTTAAAAAGCAAGGCGCAGATATCGTTATTGTTAACGGTCACATCGGCGCAGCTACAGGTTCAGGCAACGAAATCACTGGTGAATTAATGGATACTGCTTACCAAGTTAATGGCGCAGATGCATTCATCGGCGGTCACAGCCACCAAAAACTTGCGACAGTAGTCAACAACAAAGCAGTAGTTGAAGCTAACTATAACGGCAGAAACTTTGGTCACATTACACTTTACTTTGACCCAGCTACTAAAAAAGTAGTACATGCAACTTCAGAAACTGTTGAAGTTTCTAAAGGCGCACTTGAAGTAACACCTAATGCGGCTATCGACAAAATGGTTACAGCGCAAACAGAAAAACTTGCACCTATCTTTGATGTCAAAGTTGGAAAAACTGAAAAAGGCATTTTAAGAGATTACAACAATGAGTCTGCTATGGGTAACCTTACTACAGACGCAATGAACAAATCTGTTAAAACACAAATCGCTTTCACAAATGCTGGTGGTCTTAGAACAGACTTAGCTGCAGGCGATATTACTGTAAAACACATCTTTGGTGTATCACCATTTGATAACACAATTACAACTGGTGAAATGACAGGCAAACAAATTAAAGCCCTTCTTGAGCAAGCTGCAAAATCAAAAGTGGGCATGCTTCAAATTGCTGGTCTTAAATGGTCTTACGATTCAACTCAACCAGAAGGCAAACGTGTCGTATCTGTAACACTTGCAGATGGCACAGCGCTTGAAGACGGCAAAGCTTACAGCGTATGTACAAATGACTTCTTAGCAGTAGGCGGCGACGCATTTACAGTGTTTAAAGAAGTTAAATGGACAAACACTTACATTTTAGTAAGAGATGCAATGATGGACTACATCAAAGCAGCTGGTACAGTTGATCCAACTGTAGAAGGCAGAACAATCGACATTTCTAAAAAAGCAGCATTCTTAGAAGAAATCACTAGACTTGCGGCATAATTAGAACTACTACTCAGCATCACAACGCTTTCAAAGCGACACGCAGAGATTTAGAATCTCCTGCGTGTCGCTTTTTTCTTGGTGTTTCGAATTATAAAATATGCTATGATAGGGAATGGATTTAGGAAGAGGTGAGCCCATGCGCTATAAAACTTATTCTGAAGCGCTAAAAGAGCGGTTTGGAGAGAAAGTCTATAAAATTCCAGTGAGTGTACCACTCAGTTGTCCTAATAGAGATGGCAATTGTGGCAATGGTGGTTGCACTTTTTGCGGTGAAGTTGGTACGGGGTTTGAGAATCTGGATGCAGAAATAAACATTGCAGAGCAGCTGATAAAAAATATGGCCTATATTGGCCCGAAATATAAAGCAGAAAAATTCATCGCCTATTTTAATAATTTTACCAATACCTATTGTACGCCGAGCACTTTGGAAAAGCAGCTGCGTGAAGCCTGTGTGCCGGGGGTTGTGGGTCTGTGTATTTCAACAAGACCTGATTGTATTTCCGAGGCACAATTAGATGCAATGGCGTCGGTTCAAAATGATCACAAAGTTGAAATAAGTGTAGAGTTAGGACTTCAAAGTATTAACTGGCATACGCTTGAGAAGCTCAACAGAGGCCATGGACTGGCTGAATTTGTAGATGCAGTACTGAGAATCAAACGAAGAGGTTTTCGTGTCTGTGGGCATTTAATAGGCAATCTGCCATGGGATGAAGCATCAGACTTAAACGAAGCGGCGCGTTTGTTCACAGTTTTGGGTATAGATGAAGTGAAAATACATACGCTTTATATTTTGAAAAATACAGTCCTTGCAAAGCAATACGAAGCAGGTGAATTTGAAATGAAACCTGTGGAGGACTATGTAGCGCGGGTGGTAGAATTTATAAGTTTGGTGTCTCCAAATATGGTATTTCAGCGCTTTGCAGGTCGTGCACCAGAGGAAGAAACCCTCTTTTGCAATTGGGGCATGAGCTGGTGGAAGGTCAAGGATCTCATTGATCAGGAGCTAGAAGCGCTCAATGTGCATCAAGGTGACAAGTGTACTTATTTGAATGGCCCAGCGCTTAGAAAGTTTGAGTGATAAATTTAACAGTTTAATGTATAATAAAGGTACATCCTGTCTTCGAATACAGCGAAGACTTGGCAGGAGGGTTAACATGAAGAGTCAGATCAGAGAGTGGAAAATGCTGCTCATTCCTTATGAACAAGCCGTAGAAGAGTTAAAAGTCAAATTTAAGGCTGTTCGCAAAGAATATCGTGATATGAATGAATATTCACCGATCGAATTTGTAACGGGTCGTGTGAAGAAAATCTCGAGCATTCTCGAAAAATGCAAACGCCGCGATATTCCAGAGGATCAAATAGAAGAGCTTATGGAAGACATTGCAGGCATTCGCGTCATGTGCCAATTCATAGATGATATTTATAAAGTAGTTGACTTGATTCGTCAAAGAGACGGCAAGGATCTTTTCATCGTTTATGAAAAGGACTATATATCCAATCCGAAAGACAGCGGCTATAAGAGCTATCATATTATTATAAAGTATCCCGTACAGACTTGCTTTGGTACGCGCGAAATACTGGCAGAGCTTCAAATAAGAACGCTTGCCATGAATTTCTGGTCAACCATTGAGCATTCTTTAAATTATAAATATCAGGACAACATTCCCTGTGAAATAACGGAGCGTCTAAGAAAAACAGCTCAGGCCGCTAATATGCTGGACCTTGAAATGTGTGAGATTCGCAATGAGATTATTAAGGCGCAGCTTATGTTTGAGCAAAAGTCTAACATTGTAAGCGATATAACCACTTTGATAGACAGTATTTACCAAATGAATCAAGAGGAACAGGCGGTAGCATTCCAAGAACGGTTTGACAGTATTTGGGAAGAAGGGACGATTGAAGATCTGGAGTCTCTGCTTAAAGATATTAAGAGTATGTTGCCGTCATATCAGGTATTTGAAAAACAAAGATATTAACGAAACAGAGAAGTGGGTGATTGAATGGCAGTATATGCCATATCCGATTTGCATTTGAGTTTTTCCACGGACAAACCGATGGACATTTTCGGTGAGAATTGGAAAGACTATACTGAGAAAATAGCGTCTGACTGGCGCGCAGTTGTAAAACCACAAGATGTGGTATTGATTGGTGGAGACATCTCTTGGGCAATGCATTTGCCAGAGGCCAAGGCGGACTTAGACTGGATTGACGCCTTACCAGGACATAAATATATGATTAAGGGCAACCATGATTTTTGGTGGACCTCTCTCAAAAAGATGAATGCGTTAAACCCGCATTTACGTTTTGTATATAATAACAGTTTTCAGCATGGCAAGCTTGGCATAGCTGGAACGAGGGGCTGGGTTTGCCCCAACAGCAAGGAATTTACTAGCGATGATTTGAAAATCTACCAAAGAGAACTTCTAAGATTGGAAAACAGTCTTCAACAAGCAGCAAAACACGAGCCAGACGAGTTGGTAGCTATGATTCACTACCCACCCACCAACGATTCTTTTGAGGATTCTGGCTTTACGGAGTTGTTTGAAAAGTATGGTGTTTCCCATGTCATTTATGGACACCTGCACTCACCTGAAGGGTTTAAGGTTGGATTCAATGGAGAACGCAATGGCGTAAACTATCATTTGACTGCCTGCGACTTTTTAGATTTCAAGTTAAAGCGCATATTGGACTAAGGAGCTTATTTTGAGTTTAATCGATATTGATGCATTTTATAAAAAAAGAGATGAGCTGATTGACGCCCTCGAAGTAGGCCGAATTGATAAGACGGAATACTTCGAACAGAGTCTCAGCTACTTAGAAACGATTGGTTTTAAGCCCAGCGTTGTCGAGTCTTTGGACTTTGATGACGCTGTTGTCCATTACCAGTATTTTAACCTAATGGCAAAGTATAATTTTATGGAAGAAGAAGCTAAGTGCTTCAATCAACCCGCACAGGCAAAACGCCACCATGATCAGGGATTTGACTACTATACTAAAAAAGATCAGGTCACTATGCGGATGTTGGAGCTTTCACAGTATAAACATTTGAAAGCTTATTACATTGTTCTCCAGTCTAAAAGTTTGGAAGGCCAATTGTTTGAAATCGTATTTGAAGCGGAATCCAGAATTGTGCTTCACTCTAAGGACAAGCGAATTTTATACCGACTTACCTCTGCTGGGGTCTTCGAAGAAAAAATTCAGCCTTCAATTATTCACGAATATGTTAATACACGTTATAAGTAGGGGTATGTATACTCATATAGAAACAACATATGATAAGTGATGAATAGACTTGGCAGTGGACCAGTCTAGGCGAGATGAAGGAGGAAGTATTTATGATTTCAATTCCAGTATTCAAATCAGGAGAATTTCTAACCGTTCAAAAAGTAGTGGAAAAATCGGACACCGGCGCTAACATTGGCACGGGTAAACTAGACCAGTTATTAGCGTCCCCAACTTTGTTACAGCTAATGATTGAGGCCAGCACACGGCTCATAGACGAAAGATTGCCTGAGGAATTGGTATCTGTGGGCAGTACTTATACCATTCACCACGAACAGCCTACACTCATTGGAGAAACTGTCACTTGTAAGGTAACTATTGCAGAGCAACAGGATACTAGAATCAAATTAATAATGGAAACTTATGACGAAAGTGGTTTAGTAGCGACGGGTGCTTGTGAGCGCGTCATTGCGAATCAAGACGTCATGGTTGAAAAAGCAAAGATTAGAATTGAGAAGACAAGAACCGGCATTAACGTTTAAATAGAGTTGGAGGCAATACATGAAAAAAGGCACTGAAATCATTGTAAAAATCGAGAAGATGAACTTTCCCAATATAGGGATTGGCATGGTAGACAGCAAACCGGTCTACATGAAAAACGCTATACCGGGACAAACCGTTCGTGCTCGAATTTCTAAGAACCGCAGCAGCCACGCTGAGGCAAAAATAATCGGCGTTGAAGAGGCCGCTCCGAGCGAGAAAGAAGCTGGGTGCGTTCACTACGGTGTTTGCGGCGGCTGTTCGCTCCAGACCTTGCCATACGAAGAACAACTGCGCATGAAGGCGGAGATGATGGGCCATTTGATTTCAGAGGCAACTGAGGGTGGCTGTGAATTTGGCGGCGTTATTCCAAGCCCTAAACAGACTTTTTACAGAAATAAAATGGAATTTACCTTTGGAGATATGACAAAAGGCGGCGAAACCGAACTTGGCATGCACAAAAAGGGTTTCTTTAACTCAGTAGTGACTGTAG
>JBGSUZ010000142.1:0-2673 GCA_041753235.1 Acidaminobacteraceae bacterium | reverse complement strand
AGGTCAGCTAGATACGACAGATCAGTATATTGATGATATTCATTTCAATCAAAAAAAACCTGTTATTAAAGCAATGTGTTTACACGTCGCACACGATTGTAATATTCGTTGTAAATACTGCTTTGCTTCACAAGGTGACTTTAAGGGCGATCGTGGCCTTATGTCCTATGAAATAGGCAAACAGGCATTTGATTTATTGGTAAGTCATTCTGGAAGCCGCAGAAACCTTGAAGTTGATTTCTTCGGTGGCGAGCCGCTCATGAACTGGGAAGTCGTTAAACAACTTGTTGACTACGGCAGAAGTCTTGAAGCTGCAAATAACAAAAACTTTAGATATACGCTCACTACAAATGGTGTTCTTTTAGATGATGAAAAAATTGAATACATTAATGAGCATATGGAAAATGTCGTTTTAAGCTTAGATGGCACTCAGTCAACAAATGACTTAATGCGTTATACAGTAAACGGTGGCGGGACTTATGATATTATTGTTCCGAAATTTCAGAAATTAGTTGAAAAACGCGGCTCTAAGTCCTATTATGTAAGAGGAACTTTCACCCACTTCAACACGGATTTTGCAAAAGATGTCATTCATATGGCTGACCTTGGTTTTAAATTGACTTCTGTAGAACCAGTAGTTTCAGAGCCTCACCATGATTACACACTTAAAGAGTCAGACTTAGAGACAATTTTTAGTGAGTATGAGCGGTTAGCGGAAGAAATTATCAACCGTTCGAATACTGAGAAGGCATTCAAATTCTTCCATTTCATGGTTGATCTGACTCAAGGACCTTGCGTCATTAAACGTCTTTCTGGCTGTGGTGCTGGTTCAGAGTATATTGCGGTTACGCCAGAGGGAGACATTTACCCTTGTCACCAGTTTGTTGGCAATGAGGACTTTAGAATGGGCAATGTGTCTGAGGGCAGTGTTGACTTAGGCCTTAACCAATCCTTTAAAAATGCTCATGTTTATAACAAACCAAAATGTAAAGACTGTTGGGCAAAATTCTACTGTAGTGGTGGTTGTCATGCAAATGCTTACAACTTTAACAAAGACATTAACATGCCATATGATTTGGGATGCGAAATGGAAAAGAAGCGTTTAGAATGTGCTATTTACATCAAGGCTAAGGAAATGACGGAGGCGTAAATCATGCTGATTCCATTTAAAGATAATTTACCTCAAGTGAATGACTCAAACTTTATTGCAGAAACTGCATCTGTTATTGGTCGAATCACATTAGGTGAAGATGCTAATATCTGGTTCGGCGCCGTTTTACGCGGTGATGTAGAGCCTATTTCGATTGGTGCAAGGACGAATGTACAGGACAATGCAGTCGTCCATGCTTCATCTGGTTTCAAAACGGTTATTGGTAGCGACGTTACTATTGGTCATAATGCGATTGTACACGCATGCACGATTGGAGACAAAGTGCTTGTGGGCATGGGGGCCATCATACTTGATGGTGCGATCATTGGCGAAGAAACCATTATTGGAGCTGGTGCACTTATTCCACCGGGTAAAATTATTCCACCTAGATCCATGGTCATGGGCTCTCCAGGAAAGGTTGTTAGAACCCTTTCGGATAGCGAAGTAGCTGGTTTAAAAGCTTCAGCGAGACAATATGTTTCGTATGCACAAGAATATAAATAGTGGGAGGGCTTCATCTTGAAACAGCAAAACAGAATTTTATTCATCTGCAGTATGCTAGTGATTTTCCTGCTGGCCTATATAGCAGCATTTGGCGCTAAACTTGGTTCTTTAGAGCTAAAATCTATTGGTGATCAAATTAACTACGGCTTAGACATCGAGGGCGGTGTCGCTATCGTATTTGAAGCTGACACGGATCTTAAAGGCAAAGAACTTGACGCTGCTGTAAAACAATCCATCGGCGTATTATCAAAACGTATTGACTCAATCGGTTTAACAGAACCAAAAATTACACAACAAGGCGACAACAGAATTCGTATCGAATTACCTGGTGTTAAAGATGCCAGTGCAGCTATCGAATCTATTGGTAAAACTGCACAACTTGAATTTGTACTCGTTGACCCTTCAAATGTAGCTATGGAAGGTATGAAAAAAGCAGATTTCATTTCAACACCTATCCTAACAGGTAAACAAGTAAAAAATTCTAAGGTGTCTTCAGACTCTTATGGCAAACCTGCTGTAGGTCTTGAATTTGATAACGAAGGTACAGACCTTTTTGCAGAGGCTACTAAAAAAGCTATGAGCTTTGGAAATAGCCGTGGTGGTCAAATTGCTATTTTATTAGATGACAGCGTTATCTCTGCACCATACACAAATATTCAAATTGCAGATGGTAAAGCAATTATTGTCGGTAGTTTTACTTATGATGAAGCAAGTTTACTTAGCTCACTTATCAGAGGTGGTGCACTTCCAATTAATCTTAAGGAAGTACAGTCTACTGTAATTGGCGCTACACTTGGTCTCAATGCACTCAATACAAGTGTATTTGCAGCTAAAATCGGTTTCCTTTTAGTTGCTTTGTACATGATTGTGTATTATAGATTCCCTGGTTTTATTGCTGCAATCGCACTTATTTTATATGCAACAGTTGTACTATCGTTAATGGTAGCACTTCATGCAACACTTACCTTGCCTGGCATTGCAGGTATTGTTCTCTCTGTGGGTATGGCCGTGGATGCAAA
>JBGSUZ010000141.1:0-2385 GCA_041753235.1 Acidaminobacteraceae bacterium | reverse complement strand
TACTACCGGATGTGGAACATGTATTCGAATAGTTCGGTTATTAGGTCGAATTTAGAGCGGGCATTTGGTACGAATGATATTAAATTTTGAATGAACAAAATCATTATAAATAGCAAAGATATTCCGATATAGCTTATGTTTTAACTCTTAAACCACCCATTGTTAAATGAGTGGTTTAATTTTTTTCACAAAGCTTTCAGTATTATCAAAAAAGATATAATATTATTTTCATATGGAGTACATAAAATGAAAACAATTATACAACGAGGTGTTAAATGCCTATTAAGAAAAACGACAAACCCAATAAAACCATTCAATGCATTAGCCTTTTGAAGATTCTTAAGTCCAAAAGGTATTGTAAGAAGTCGGAAATAGCTTATTTACTTGGTGAAGAAACCACTAGAAATGTCAATAACTATAAGAATACACTTTATGACGCTGGTTATCCGATTTACTATAAGTCGGGTCGAAATGGTGGCTATTATTTGGAATTCGACACAATTTTGCCGAGTATGAGACCGAATGCCTTGCAGCTAAAGTCGCTTAGTACAGTATATGAATATTTATTGAAAGAAGGAAATATACCTCATAAACAACTGTTGCTGGATTATCTTGGAGGTGTATTTTTAGAAAATGAGCGTGCTCCGAGTACAGACGAGCTTGCTTTGTACGGTCATTTTCCGCTGAGTATGTCTCCTGAAGAGATAGAAAAACGATATTACATTCTGCAAACGGCGATTGATTCGAATCGCAAAGTTAAAATCCGATATCGCGGCTATAGCAACGACAACGAACGCATCATTCATCCGTATAAGTTATTCAAGTTTTCCAACTGGATTGTTTTTGCACGTGATGAGAACCATGTGAATCCGTCCTATTCGCCTTTTAACAAATTTAAACTCCACCGCATGTTGGAGATTGAGTTAATAGATGAGGAATTTGAGATGCACAAGAACTACAGAGAAGTAGATTTCTTTGACAAGCAGGGCATTATTGAGCCGCTAACGCATGTCAAACTCCTTATTAAAGGTAAAATGGGGCGAATGCTGGATGAGAAAATATATGGGCACAATCAGGTGATAACTTGCCTTGATCAAGAACAACATATTTATTTATTCGAAGCAGACATGCGCAACCAACTTGTCATCCGCAAGTTCATTCTGTCATTTGGTTCGCGCTGTGAGGTGATTGAGCCCCTAGAAATTAGAAATGAAATGATAGCAGACGCAAAAAAAACATTACAGCGCTACGAAAAAGTTGAAAAAAACTTTTTTGGTGGACAATCTTTATGTAACAAAGAAGATTATCATGAGATTATCAAACGAGATACAGGAGATGATATCATGAAAATTCAGGGAAAATACAGTGAAGCGATTATATATACGACTGTGGTTGAAGAGAGTGCTTTAGAACAGATTCTTGATATGTGCAATATAGAAGCTTTTTCAGGTTCTAAAATAAGGATTATGCCCGATGTTCATACTGGTAAAGGATGTGTGATTGGTTTTACGGCAAATCTAGGGGATAAGATTATTCCCAACATTGTAGGCGTTGATATTGGCTGTGGTATGCTGACGGTTAAGTTGGGTCGAGTAGACATTGACTTAGAAGCACTGGATGAGTTCATTACAAAATGTATTCCTAATGGTAAGGCTATTAATGAACATAAGCAGGTCGATTTCCTACCAACCCTTGAACAGTTAAGATTGTTAAATGACACCCGTCAGGAACTCAATAAATGGAATCGGGCATTAGGCACGCTTGGCGGCGGGAATCATTTCATTGAAGTAAATGTGGACGAGGAAGGTATGAAGTATTTGGTTATTCACTCGGGTTCAAGAAATCTAGGGCATGTCGTTGCAACGTACTATCAAAAAGAAGCCATGGCTTATCAAAGTGGATACAATGAGAACTATTTACAAGAAAGGCGAGAATTGATTGAGTCATATAAACTGCAAGGCCGCAAGCAAGAGATTCAAGCAGGAATTGCTACTGTAAAAGCTAAATATTTTAAGGATAAACAGCTCCCCGATGACAAATGTTTTTTAGTAGGAGAGAAGCGAGAAGATTACCTGCATGACATGGCAATTTGCCAGCGCTTCGCAGAGCTCAATCGCGACATAATGGCCGATCGAATCTTAAAACACATTATCGGGCATGCGGATTTTGAACGGTTTCATACCACACATAATTTTATTGATTTCGAAGACAACATCGTTCGAAAAGGGGCAATTAAAGCAAATGCGGGTCAAGAGGTTATAATTCCTTTGAATATGAGAGATGGTTCGATTCTTGCGGTGGGGAAAGGTAATCCGGATTGGAATTGCTCTGCCCCTCATGGAGCAGGACGACTCATGTCAAGAACAATGGCTTTTAACTCAATTG
>JBGSUZ010000140.1:0-9920 GCA_041753235.1 Acidaminobacteraceae bacterium | reverse complement strand
CGTCTGTTAAAACCGCCTTATTATTCGGGTGCGGTGCATTTACACTCACTTCAATGATGCCATCGTCAGGTGTCCCATCGTTTTCCGAAATAGGGACTACTGCCCACTGACCTTGACTGACTTCCTGATAGTAACTATAGACGCTATCAGCCTCACTTGAAAAAATAAGCTTTTGCCACTCTTGAGGTTTTGTCGTAATTGCCTGATCTGTAAAATTGACTAAAACTACTGCTGTTTTGCTTAGACTGTTGAAGTGTGCATCTGATTTCGTAAGTTGAAATTCTGTGCCTAATTTTTCCCGAGTATCACCCAGAGGCGAATACGCCTGCCAACTGTTGGTTTTCATCGGCATGGATACATGAATGCGTCTGTCCATATTAAATGAGTTGAAAAAAGCCCCAAGAGCGACTACACTAAGGGCTGTAAGAATCAATTTACGGAGTTCATTAGTCATAAAATCACTCCTAACAGATTGTGTTATACACACTATCCACAACTTATCCACAATAAAGTATTGCTTATTCACATTTTATCCCTTTTTGGGGGTCTTTAATCAACAATTTGCTTGTTTGATTGTTAATCATGTGTTAACATGAATATTTATTCTTATATTAAGGAGTTTACTTATGACTGTTTGGAAATCCAGAGGCCATCGAGGCGATGTACTCGAAGAGTTGCTTCTGACCACTAATGACTTTTACCGTAGCAAGCGCCTTGGTCGGGTTGACAAAGTCAGCATACCCATCAAAGTCATTGAAATAGACCATCAAGGTATGATTACTAAGGCGTTTTTTGAGAAAAAATCCACAGTAGACTTCCAAGGCATCATTCAGGGAGTCGGCATTGTTTTTGATGCTAAGGAAACTGCGCTCAAGAGTCTGCCTCTACAAAACGTTCATGAGCACCAAATAGAATTTATGCATGACATAGACGAGCAAGGTGGCCTTGCATTCCTCATTGTCCACTTTAAATTTTGCGATGAATACTTTCTCATTCCCTATGAATGGCTTGTCAAATACGTCAAAGAAGAAAAGCGCCGCTCTATTCCCTATAAGGAAATGCCGCGCCAATTCCAAATTCCTATGCCCGTCAATGGCATACTCAACTATCTGCCCGTGCTAAACGCTTACGTCAGCGCCAAAGCCATTTGGCGAGAAACTGGGGATATAAGCGCCTTATAAGACAGGAGGTTTATGATGAAGACCCGAGTCCAATATACCTTTTCGAAAGTTTTGGTACTTCAAAGCATCTTCCTAGCCGCTCTCCTTACACTTAACTTATTTTTTTCGCTCTCCTTTACTACAGAAGTTACTGCTCTTTACGTATCCCCTTCTGGTAGCAATCAAAATAACGGTGCACAAGATGCACCGTTTCAAACCATCCAATTTGGCATAGATCAGTTGCAGCCCGGCCAGACACTTTATCTTCAAACTGGTGTTTACAGAGAGCTGCTAGTCCTGAGCCATTCCGGCACTGAGTCAAATCCAATTGTAATAAAACCTGCCCCCGGTGCAAAACCTATAATCGATGGCACTAGCCTCACCGGAGCAACTCTTGACGGTGATGCGCTCATTGACCTCAATAGCCAAAGTTTTATTCGCATTGAAGGCCTTGAACTCCGCAATCACAAAGACAAACTTTTCCCCTTGGGCATTCTGATAACGAACGGTTCCAGCGACATTGAAATATGTAATAACCTAATCCACAATATCAGTACAAATGCAGTCCCCGGAGTCGGTCAAGACGGGGCAGCAAGTGCCATCTTGGTTAATGGCACTCACCCGACCAAGCCCATACAAAACTTGCTGATAGAAGGGAATACCATCTACGATTGCGAACTCGGCGTCAGTGAAGCCATTTCAATTTCTAAAAATGTTGACGGGTTCATTGTAAAGGACAACAACATCCGCAATGTCAGTAACATAGGCATTGATGTTGCTGGTTTTTATGACGGCTTTAAAGGCAATCCCGAACTCAATCAAGCTCGAAATGGTCAGGTCGTAGGCAATACGGTATCGGGTGCCCACTCGAAATATTACACAGGAGACGCCTCAGGCATCTATATCGATGGCGCTCGTAATATCGTCGTCTCCGACAATAAAATCTTTGAAAATGATAATGGCTTGACCATTGGCTGTGAAATTCAAAACCACACCGCCTCGGAAATCATCGTCAAAAACAATCTAATCTGGAACAACGAAAAATCCGGTCTTTCCATTGGCGGCTGGCACGAAAATACAGGACGCGTTTCAAATGTCACCGCTACGAACAATCTAAGCTATAAAAACAATACCGGTGGTCACCTGTTTCACGCAGAATTAAGCCTAAAACTGACAGAAGGCACCATCGATATTTACGACAATATCTTTTACAGTCGCCAGACAAAAGTCATAGACTTTGCAAAAGACACCCTCATTTATCCACTCCTCTATAATTTAAGCGCCAACGACAGACTATCCATGCTTCGAAACCTTTGGTACGCTGAGCTTCCTGCTAAAAATGCCTATTTCCGGTATAATGACGTGGGCTACCTCGGCATTCAAGACTTAATTGCCGCCACAGGATTAGAACGCTACGGCTACTTCATAAAACCTACTTTCATAGACCCTGCTAATAACGACTTTCACAGTCCTACCAGCAGCACCAATACTGATTTTGGACCATACACAAGTCCGAAACCCTTTAGCCGATTTAAAGCAGATGGCAAGTTAAATGAATGGTACCCTGTTACTGGTAATCCATCATTTTTATCTCTAACCACCAATAGCCTCCCCGCCATCAAAGGCGAATCCGATGGTCGTTCGCTCTGGTTTGGCATAAAAAAAAGGACTTCACAAGTGAAGACCCAAGTTTATCTGGATGTAGACCAAAATGCCAAAACGGGCTACACCCCTTATAAAATAACGCATACTGGCGCAGACTATTTAATTGAAAACCAAACCTTATACCGCTATGCTGGAAACGGCTCCAATTGGCTCTGGATAAAAATATGCCCACTCAATTATACAGACGCACCACTCGTAAGAGAACTTCAAGTACCTCTGTCTCACCTGCTGATTGATCAGACCCAAACCCTCAATTTCGCTTACTTAGAGCAAAATACCAACACCGGCAAGTATGAACTGCCCTTACTCGGCGTTGTGCCGATTGTTCTTTACTAAAATAAAAAACTCAACTGCAAAGTTGAGTTTTTTTATGCCATTTTTTAGTTTTTTTGATTCTGATTGTGATTGTAAATATGATTCGCCAATGTCGCAAATTCCTCAATCGTCAAGGTCTCACCTCGGCGGCTAGGATCAATGTCACAGGCTCTTAAGAACTCCGCTGTCTGGTCTTTGCTCTGTCCAAAGCCACCCGCGTTGAGGGCATTATGAAGCGTCTTTCGTCTTTGACCAAACGCCGCTTTGATGACTTTGAAGAAAAGCGTTGGATTTTCCAGAGACACAGGCGGTTCCATTCTGATGGTCATACGAATCACAACAGAATCTACATTGGGCTGAGGCATGAATACCGTTCTAGGCACCTTTGCAATTATATTAGGCTCACTGTAGTACTGAGTCGCTACAGAAAGGGCGCCATAAGCTTTGGTAGACGGCTTCGCAGAAATCCGCTCCGCTACTTCCTTTTGAATCATAACAATAATATCACTGACAGGAATAGATTCCTCTAGTAGCATCATAATGATTGGCGTTGTAATGTAATAAGGTAAATTCGCAACGACTTTCGGTCTGCGGCCTTCAAATTTTTCAGCAATCAACGCCTTTAAGTCTACATTCATCACATCTGCATGGATGACTTCTACATTGTCGTATTCAGCTAAAGTCTCTTTAAGCACAGGTATTAGCGCACGGTCAATTTCAATTGCTACGACTTTGCGAGCACGCTCTGCCATCTCCTGAGTCATGACCCCGATTCCCGGGCCTATTTCTAGTATGTCATCATCTGGGCCGATTTCAGCGCCATCGCAAATACGGTCGATGATCTGTTCATCGATTAAAAAGTTTTGACCTAAGCTCTTTGAAAAGCGAAAGCCGTACTTGTCCATAATATATTTTATGGTTGAAGGGGAGGTAAGTTTTAACATAGGTTCCTGCTTTCTTATTAGATTTGAGCGATGGCTTCTAACGCCTGTTCAAACTCTTCACGGGTAATGCCATAGCGGTTGAGGCGGACAAGAAACTGCTTGGCGTTGCCATAGCCTATACCAAGTATTTTTCCCATTTCATTTCTACGAACTGCCGACGAAGGACTGCCTTCAAGGTCATTTCGTATGAGGTCAAGCTTAATAAACTCAGGTTTTGTCGCTTCGCAAACCGTCTTGACCTTTTTTAAGGCCTCGCGAATACTTTCTGGACTGGCATTTTCTATACCCACGTCGTCCGCACGCATCGCTTCTTCTCTTGGTAAGAAGCAGTGTTTCGCCAATGGGAAACGCTTCGTCAGTGTTTCACGAATCCGTTCTCCAGCAAAGTCGGGGTCTGTTAATATAATAATACCACAGCGCTTATAAGCCGATTCGATGCGGGCAAAAATACGCTCATTGAGTCCGAAACCACTTGTAAAAATAAGCTCGGCGTCAACCGCTTTTTTAACGGCTGTTATGTCGTCACGTCCTTCGACGATGATTACTTCTTTAATTCTTTCCATTGATATAACTCCTCTTATTCCAAAACGTACACAATCACCCGTCGGCGTCCAAAATCCATGCACTCCTGATAGGTGTTAAAGAAAAGGTCAATCCGGTAGCCTTTAATAGCTGAACCCTTGTCCTCAGCTGTGGCATAGCCATAGCCCCCTGTGCCGTCTGCATATTCAATGTATAACTTTGTACCCAGTGGAATGACCGCTGGGTCTACTGCCACCGCACCAACTCTTGCCTTTGTCCCTGAGGCTGTAATGCCATAGTCTCGTTGTCCCGGTAATTTCCCTGTACTCGCGTAAGAAAGGTCATAGGCTGTGGCTATCATCACATACGAATTCTTGTAGGCAAAATTCTTACTACGACTGGTCATTAACTGATTGCTGGTCGCCATCGCAGTGCTGTTGTTCGCACTGAGACTTGTTGCATTATTAGCAGTGGGAACTGTTGTACTTGTCATTGCTGCTGTCTTTTGCGTGTTAACTTGCGCAGAAGCCATTTGAGTACTCACCACAGGTTTCTTATAGGCCGGTCCTACTTGCATAATCTGATGGACTGGCTCTGCAATAACCTCAGTTTTAACGAGCACCCGTGCAACTTCCTGAGTCCCAATTCGGGTAACCTCATAGGATTCCCTGCTAATGCCCATACTGCCAAACTGTTCAATTCGGCGTTCACCTGGGTCTAAGTCCTTATTGGAAACGGTTTTATTATCAAAAGGCAACTCTTTGTCGACCGTTATAATTGTCTTTTCTTCCTTATTGACAGAAATAACTTCACCTGACTTAATGACTCGGTCTAGCGAAACACTGAGTTGATCCTGCCCACCCAGCATGACACCAGCCCTTCTCAGTACTTCTTTAGCTGTTAAATGTTTTTCGTAAACTTCAATTTCCCTGTCGCCAACATGCACCACTATCGGTTTAAAGCGCTTAATGACAATGCGAAGTCCCTCGCTTAGCTGAGTCTCCTCAGGAGGATATACCTCGTCAAGGGGGCGTAGCGCAAGGGACTGTTCTTTAATGACGCCTTTGATATTTTTTGAAAAAGTTACTATTTTTACCTGTTCGTCGCCATCCACTAAAACCACTTCAGTACGAAGCAGCTGCAGGAGCGAAACGCCCCCTATAAGCAGTGAGACCATTACCGTCAAGGCAACAATCAGCGGATGTTTAGGTTTCATCATTTTCCCCCAAGTACGGCGTGGCTTAAAATCCCTAAAACAGATGCTTTACTTGATTCTAAAGTAGGTTTTGGCATTTGCCATTGTTGCGGCTGCTGCCTCTTCTAGCTCTATACCCCTTATCTGTGCAATTTTCTCACAAACATATTTGACGTACATAGATTCATTGCGCTTGCCCCTGAACGGTTCTGGTGTTAAATACGGTGAATCCGTTTCAATCATGAGCCTGTCCAGCGGTACCGCTTCTACCACTTCAATAAGCTTTCTCGAATTTTTAAAAGTCACAGGTCCTGCTATGCTGATGTAGCCCCCAAGCTTCACATACTGTTTCGCCAGCTCTCCGCTGCCTGAATAGCAGTGCATCAACACGCCTGTATCAAATGCTTTTTCTTCCCTAAGTGTATCAAAAGTTTCTTGATTTGCTTCTCTATCATGTATAATAACCGGCAAATTGAGTCGCTTCGCGAGGCGAAGTTGCTCTCTAAACCAATGTCGCTGAACGTCCCTTGGTGAAAAATCGTAGTGAAAATCCAGACCAATTTCTCCAATCGCCTGTACCTTCGGTTTTTTCGTCAAAGCTTCAATCATCATCAGTAAGCTGTCATCTAAAGTCGAGGCGTCGTGGGGATGTATCCCCACCGCCGCGTATATCATTTCATATTGCTGCGCCAGCTCTACCGCTCGCACAGAACTTTCAAAGTCTGCGCCCGGATTCATAATAAAGTCAATGCCATTCTCTTTCGCTCTGGCAAGAACCAAATCCCGGTCGTTATCAAATTTTACCCCATCTATATGGGCGTGTGAATCGAAAAACATAGGTTCCTCCTACTTTAGGTATATATTACGAAACCCTTATCCCAGATGGTACGTCTACAGAAACCAACTCTAGCTTCTCACCGTCAACTGCCGCTAATATCATGCCGTATGACTCAATGCCTCTAAGTTTTGCTGGCTTCAAGTTTGCCACTAAAATAACCTTTCTGCCAATTAATCCAGCAGGGTCGAAGTGCTTCGCAATGCCCGAAACGACTTGACGTTGTTCTTCACCTACTTTGAGTTGAAGGACTAATAATTTATCTGCATTTGGGTGCGCTTCTGCGCTAATAATTTCCGCTACGCGCAAATCTACTTTAAAGAAGTCGTCAATTGTAATTTCACCCGGTGCTTCTTCTTCTTTTTTCTCATTTTTTTTCTTGTCAGCTTTTTCAGGCTTTGCTACTTCAGGCGTTGGTGCTGCTTCTACTTTCTTGCCGCTAAGTTCTGCGAGAGCTTCTAATTCCTTAGCCACATCGATTCTTGGGAAGAGGGATTCGCCCTTCTTAACAACAGTGCCCTCTGGGAGTATGCCGAATGTATCGCCAGTTGCCCAGTTTGTATAGTCGCCTTCTTCAATGCCAAGCTGAGTCCAAATGCCTCTAGCCGTATGCACCATGAATGGCTGAATAAGTACAGAAATAATACGAATCGACTCAGCTAAATTGTAGAGCACTGCATCTAATACAGGTGTGTTCGCTTCGTCTTTCGCAAGGACCCAAGGACAAGTTTCATCTATATATTTGTTGGTTCTACGAATGAATTTCCAAATTTCTTCAAGTGCATTGGAGAAGTCGAGTTTCTCCATTCTTTCTTCTACCTTCACTTTAACGCTTTCTGCCACTTCAATCAAGCTTGCATCAAATTCAGTGCCAGTTTCTGATTTTCTCACGACGCCATTGTTGTACTTCTCCACCATGGCAATACTGCGGCTCACCAGGTTACCTAAATCGTTTGCAAGGTCTGAATTGAGACGGTTTAACAGTACTTCATTTGTAAAGAGACCATCTTGTCCAAATGCATATTCTCTTAATAAGAAGTATTTAAGCGCATCTACGCCGTAACGGCCTATCAGTACATACGGGTCAACCACGTTGCCGACAGACTTACTCATTTTGCCGCCCTCAAGAAGAATCCAGCCGTGACCAAATACTTTCTTAGGTACTGGAATATCTAATGCCATGAGGAGTGCAGGCCATATAATGGTATGGAAACGAACAATTTCCTTGCCCACTAACTGTACATTTGCAGGCCAGAATTTTTCGAAGTCGATGTCTGTCTTTTCAGGATAACCTAATGCCGTGATGTAGTTGCTTAGCGCATCTATCCACACATAAATAACGTGTTTTGGGTCGAAAGGCACTGGAATACCCCAGCTAAATGACGTTCTTGAAACGCACAGGTCTTCAAGACCCGGCTTAATGAAGTTATTGACCATTTCGTTGATTCTTGATTTTGGCTCTAGGAAAGGCTCTTCCGCTTCGAAGAGTTCAAGTAATCTGTCTTGATATTTAGAAAGCTTAAAGAAATAAGCTTCTTCTTTTGTCATTTGTACGTCTCTGCCACAGTCTGGGCACTTGCCGTCAACTAGCTGAGTTTCTGTCCAGAAAGACTCGCAAGGTGTACAGTACCAACCTTCATATGAACCGAGGTAAATATCGCCTTGGTCATAAAGTTTTTGGAAGATCATTTGAACGCGGCGCTTGTGGTCTTCGTCCGTCGTGCGGATAAAGATGTCATAAGAAATTTCCATCGCCTGCCAAAGCTCTTTTATTTCTGCAATCATGCCGTCAAGGTACACTTTTGGTTCAAGGCCTTCTTTTTTCGCAACTGTTTCAATTTTTTGACCATGCTCGTCTGTACCTGTGAGGAATGTCACGTCGTAACCTTGTGCACGCTTGAAACGAGCAATGGCGTCCGCTGCCACCGTTGTATAAGTATGGCCGATATGAAGCTTTGAGCTTGGATAATAAATTGGGGTTGTTACATAGAAATGCTTGTCACACATCCGAATCTCTCCTTTTTTATACATAAAAAAACCCTCTGTCACATAAGCTTAAAACAGCTCAGGGACGAAGGTTACATTCGCGGTACCACCCTAATTCGCACAGCCCTCACGGGATATGCCTCTGAATGAGCCACCTACGTATAGAGGTGAGTCACTGTGATATAACGGTCACACCCGTCAACGCCTAAAGTCTTTTACAGACGTTCAACGCTAAAGCTCAGGGACCATCTTCAGTAACTTTAATAACGCGTCGGCTTTCACCTGCCCCGACTCTCTTTAGCGTCTTCACCTACTTACTCTTCCCGTCAATGCCATCTAAATGAATTTACCGAGATTTTATCACTTGTTTTTTGCCTTGTCAACTCTCGGTTTAACCCCTTGCTTTTGATACAGGACTATGATAAAACAAATGGGGACACAGCGTCCAGATTCGCAATTTGCAGTATTTTTTCGGAATCAAAAGGAGTTATGAAAGCTATGAAAAAACTTGAATCTCAATTAATGAACCTCTATCAGTCTCAGCTTGAAGACTTTTCATTAGAGCTGAGTGATCAGCGTATTCGCTTTAAAACTGCTAAAATGGACCAAAATAGCGCAGACGAACTTGTCTTTGACGGCGTTAAGGCCTTTTTCTATGCAGACCCTAACAGAGCACCTGCTTTTAATAACGGAACCACAACCGAGTTGTCTTCTATAGTCTTTTGTGACAAAGGCTTTGGTGAATTTGCCATTATCACTTCGCTAGAAGATCATCAACGTGGCGAGTCCCCTATTGAAATCTCCATTCCAAACTTTAACCTTTGCTTTGGAGACGCTTCTTTCTTTATAGAAGCCAACAGCATCACAATCAACGAAAACCGCTTTGCCCTTAAACCGCAACATTAGTTTAAGGCCTTCCCTATGCACAAATAGCCTTCAGTCCAATAAAGTTCTAGTTCTAAAAGAAGGGTTTTTGCACTGGGTGTAGAATTTCTAATAAAAAATATGCTTAAGGTGGTGTCAAATGAATTCAGAAATCGTCTTTTCCCTGAAAGATTTGGGCATGTTTGTCCTTTGGGGCTTACTCGTTGCCGTGCTCATTTATATTCTGCTCATTCTAGTGCGTTTCTACCGGTCGTTTAAACAAATTATGGTCATTGTCGATGAGAACCGAGAGAATATTAATCAGGTTCTTGATGAGGCGCCGGGTATAACAAAAAATGTTAATCAAATTTCGGGTGAAGTTTCTCACTTTATGGAAGCCTTCCACGGTACAATCGACAATGTGGCAGACACCT
>JBGSUZ010000139.1:0-19136 GCA_041753235.1 Acidaminobacteraceae bacterium | reverse complement strand
TACAAGAAGCTGTTTCAATTGCAGCACAAGGAAGCAATATTGCAACAATTGGCATTGTGCCGATACATCCAGAAGTGGGCTACGGTTATATCAAATACACCTCAAAAGATGGGTTACTGTCCGCGAAGGCTGTTGAGAAGTTTGTGGAAAAGCCAGACAGAGCGACAGCGGAAGCCTATTTGGCTAGCGGAGACTACCTTTGGAATAGTGGGATGTTCATTTGGTCAGTTGATACGTTCTTAAGCAATATGAAAGCGCTGATGCCTAAACACTATGAAATCCTCAATACCATTACACAAAACATTGGCAAGGCCAATTACTCAGAGGTACTTAATGAAGAATATGCTAGACTCGAGAGTATTTCTGTAGACTATGGTATTTTAGAGCATGCTAAAAATATTTACGTGCTTCCAGGAAGTTTTGGCTGGGATGATGTAGGCAGTTGGAATTCGATTGAGCGCCTTAATCCAGTAGACGAGAATGGGAATGTTTTAAAAGGTGAAGTTCAGGCTTTACAAACTAAAAACTGCACGGTGGATGCCCAAGGGCGTCTAGTGGCGATGATAGGCGTTGAAGACATGGTAATCGTGGATACAGAAGATGCACTTTTAATTTGTCATAAGGATCATACCAATCAAATAAAAGAGATTTTATCGACATTAAAAACGAATAAAGATATTAGACTATAATAAAAAATAGGAGTGAATCATACTATGAAAAATGCATTGATTACAGGAATAACAGGACAAGACGGTTCATATTTAGCAGAATTATTACTCTCTAAAGGCTATAAGGTTTTTGGACTTATGAGAAGAAAAAGTCAAGCGGATTATGGTAATGCAGCACACTTAATTAACGATGTTAAATTCATTTACGGAGATATGACGGATCCAATTTCCCTTATCAACGCAATGAGAATTTCTCAAGCCGATGAAGTCTATAATTTAGCAGCACAATCGTTTGTAGGAACTTCTTGGGAGCAACCACTTGCAACTGCTGATATTGATGCAATCGGTGTAACGAATATGCTCGAAGCAATCAGAACAATTAAACCAAGTGCTAAATTCTATCAAGCATCAACAAGTGAAATGTTTGGACTTGTTCAAGAAATTCCGCAAAGAGAAACAACACCGTTTTATCCTAGAAGTCCTTATGGCGTTGCGAAGTTATACGGACATTGGATTACTAAAAACTATAGAGAAAGCTACGATATGTTTGCTTGTTCAGGCATTTTATTTAATCACGAATCTGAAAGACGTGGCTTAGAATTTGTAACAAGAAAAATTACGAATGCGGTTGCAAGAATCAGCTTAGGTCTTCAAGATCATTTAGAGCTTGGCAATATGGATGCAAAAAGAGACTGGGGTCATGCAAGAGACTATGTAAACGCTATGTGGCTCATGCTTCAACAGGAACAAGCAGATGACTACGTTGTAGCGACAGGTGAAACACATACGGTTCGTGAATTCGTCGAACTTTCGTTTAAAGAAGTCGGTATTGAAATTGAGTGGCAAGGTGAAGCTGAAAAAGAAATCGGCATAAATAAGGCTAATGGCAAAACGATTGTAGCAATCAATCCTGCTTTCTATAGACCTGCTGAAGTTGAGTTGTTACTCGGGATGCCTGAAAAGGCTGAGAGAGTACTTGGCTGGAAGAGAGAAGTTTCGTTTACGGAATTGGTTAAGTTGATGGTGGCGAATGATTTGAGACTTGTAAAAACGATAACTAAATAACGATATTTTATATCGTTTTGGAAGGATGCATTATGGAAAGCATTATAGAGTTATATAATTACAGAGAAATGCTATTTAATCAAGTTAAAAAGGATTTAAGAACACGTTACAAGGGTTCTGTTTTGGGATTTCTATGGACTTTTGTGAATCCACTGTTGCAGTTGATTGTCTATTCTGTAGTTTTTTCATTGATTATGCGAGTGACTGTAGAGAATTTTACAGTATATTTATTCATCGGATTGACACCGTGGATGTTTTTTGCAGGAGCATTACAAGGAAGTTCGTCTAGTATTATTGCTAATAAGGACTTAGTAAAAAAGATTTATTTTCCTAGAATAATAATACCTCTTTCTGTAGCGACTGGTGTATTTATGAATTTGGTTTTCACTATGCCAATTGTATTTTTAGCGTTGATGGTTTCTGGAATAGGATTTAGTTGGTATGTACTCCTGCTACCGTTAATAATGATATTAGAATATTTATTTGTAATAGGAATGTGTCTCATAATTTCAAGTTTTAATGTCTTTTTTCGAGATTTAGAGCATATATTGAGCATTGTGATAATGGCTTGGTTCTATTTTACACCAATAGTATTTACAATGGAGATGGTTCCTAAAAATTTACAGCACTTATTTTACTTGAATCCGATGACTGCTATCATAGGGGCTTACCGCGATATACTATATTATCAAAGAATGCCAAATTGGACGAATTTAGGTGCTATATTATTTTTTAGTGTTACAACACTAATTTTGGGGTATTCAATGTTCCAAAAACTTCAAAAGAGTTTTGTGGAGGAGTTATAAATGATTGCAATAAGCGTAAACGAAGTATGGAAAAGTTTTAAAATCTACCATGATAAAGGCGCCACTCTAAAAGAGAAAATCTTGTTTCAAAATAGAAATAAACATGAGCATCGGCAGGTTTTAAAAGGTGTAAGTATAGATATAAATAAGGGTGAAGTGGTTGGCTTAGTTGGTCAAAACGGGTGTGGGAAGAGCACTTTGTTAAAACTAATGACTCGTATTATTTATCCTGATCAAGGTGAAATCAAAATGCATGGGAAAATATCGAGCTTACTTGAGTTGGGTGCAGGGTTTCACCCAGATATGTCGGGAAAAGAGAATATATATACAAATGCATCTATATTTGGATTAACTAAAAAAGAAATTGATCAAAGACTTGGTAAAATAATTGAGTTTTCTGAGTTGCAGGAGTTCATAGATAACCCCGTGCGAACTTATTCGTCGGGTATGTATATGAGACTAGCTTTTTCAGTAGCAATAAATGTAGATGCAGATATCTTATTGGTAGATGAAATATTGGCTGTTGGAGATGCTAGTTTTCAGGCGAAATGTTTTCACAAGATGCAAGAGTTAAAAAATAGCGGGACAACGATTGTTATTGTGTCACACGATCTCTCATCAGTAGAAAAGTTGTGTGACAGAGCTATTTGGATTGACCAAGGTGTTATTCAATTAAGCGGGAAGCCAAGGGATGTTTGTGCTGCATATCTAGATAAATTGATGAATCGTATAATTTCTAATGATGATCTATTGGAAGTTGAAATTGATGATGAAGTTGGCGAAATAATTGAAACGCCAAGAATGGTTTTTGAAAACAGAACGGGCAATGAACGCGTATTGATTGATAGCGTAAGAATATTTGATGTGAAGACAAAAAAAGAGAGATATTTATTTGAAACAGCGGACTCATTAAGAGTTGTGGTCAAATATACTAAAAAGGATCCAACGTTAATGGATGCGATTTTTGGGACAACAATCATTAGAGAAGATGGTGTAAATTGTTTTGGTACTAATACGTGGATTGAAGATGGGTCGAAGATAAATCTTAGTGAAAGTGGAGAAATTTCAATTCTAATTAAAAAAATTCAGTTATTAGATGGCAGATATTCTTTAGATATAGCTTTGCACGATGAGTGTGGTGTGTACTACGATCATATCAGAGACTCTATAAAATTTGATGTGTTTAGTCATGTAAAGAATTCTGGCGTTTTTAGAATGGAGTCATTAATTGAATCT
Source organism: Acidaminobacteraceae bacterium (assembly GCA_041753235.1). Classification (GTDB taxonomy): domain Bacteria; phylum Bacillota; class Clostridia; order Peptostreptococcales; family Acidaminobacteraceae; genus JBGSUZ01. The sequence goes on along the minus strand of JBGSUZ010000139.1, from coordinate 15,361 downwards.
GTTTAATTGATGGCGATTTAATAACAGCTTACTAAACGAGCGAGAGGCTAAACTATGAAAGTGTTGATTATTGGTATAAACGGATTTGTTGGTGAGTATCTATCCGAATTACTTATTTCTAAAGGAGAAACGGTGGTTGGGACGGTATTTAACGCCAATATGGATACTTTTAGAGAAGTGGAAGTATTCACTATGGATGTATGTAATAAGACTATGGTTAATCAAGTCATAAAACAAGTACAGCCCGATTGTATATATAATCTTTCGGGACAAAGTTCGGTTGCGTTATCATGGAAAGAGCCTGCAAAAACAATTGAAGTTAATGTTATTGGCACTATTAATTTGCTTGATGCAATAAGGGAATATTCGCCGAATGCAAAGTTGCTCTTAGTAGGGTCAAGCGATCAATATGGACTAATTGAAGCTGGGGATCTTCCAATAAACGAAGAACGGTACCAGAGACCTCAAAATCCGTATGCTACAAGCAAAAAATCACAAGAAGAAATTGGTTTGCAATATGCAAAAGCGTATGGCCTTAATATCATTATAGCGAGAGCATTCAATCATATTGGACCTAGACAGAACAGAGGGTTTGTGGTTTCGGATTTTACGAGTAGAGTAGCAAGTATTGCAAAAGGTTTAGCTAATCCAACTATAGAGGTAGGAGAACTAGCTGTTTTAAGAGATTTTACGGATGTAAGGGATGTTGTAAAAGCATATCAAATGATAATGACGAGTGGACGTGTTGGAGAAGTTTATAACGTCGGTTCAGGGAAAGCAGTCGAAGTTTCTTATATTTTAGATGAAATCATAAGAATAAGTGGGCAAAAAGTAACTGTTAGACAAACTGAAGAGAAAATTCGTCCTATTGAAAATAGAGTAGTTATTTGTGATAATAGAAAAATTGTTAATGAGTTGGGCTGGAATCCTCAAATACCATTAGAACAATCGCTAAAGGAAACCTATGAGTACTGGTTAAACTGCAATGAGTAAAATATACTTTTGAGAAGGAAGATGTGTAGATGGCGTTAAATAGAATAGATTTTAATGGATTAAATAAAAAGTATATATATGAGCGGCTTAATCAAAATCTTGGAAGTGGAAATTTGCCGGATGTAAATGATTTAGTCACAGTTAAATTTATTGAACCAAATATACAAATTGAAAATAATGTAAAACCTATAATGAAGCCTTTTGTAAGAATTGCGTTTAAATATAAAGAGGAAATCAAACAAATTCCATTTTTTAGTGACAGGATTCTTAAAATTAAAAGAAAAATGCTTGATGATGCTCAAGGTAGTTGTTTCAAAGAACGATTAGATTTGAGTGGGTTAATAAAATACGAAGATGGAGTTAATTTCATTATAAATCTTTATCAGGCAATTTTACATCGGGTGCCAGATAAGGTTGGAGAGCATCAATACTTAAAATTACTTGCAAGTGGTTATCCAAAAGAAGCAATTGTATACCTGATAGCAATATCTGCAGAACATGGCAATCGATATGAGATTGTTAATCTTGATAGATATAAAATCACTTATAGAACTAAACGATTAAAGGATATCATTAAGCGTGTACCAGTAGCATCGTTTATAATAAATAGTATTAAGGCACCTTCGAGAATAGATGATTTATCAAAAGAGTTAAACGTCTTTATAATGACCAGTATGTATCAGGTTGAAAAGAATAGCTATCTAATAGAAAAAAATAGCAATCTGATAGAAAAGAATAGCAATCTGATAGAAAAAAATAGCAATCTGATAGAGAGAAATAGTCATCAACTTGATGAACTTGCTGAACGAATTAAAAAGATTGAGAAAAACTTGGTTAGTGATTCATTTAAGCTAGACAGTTTAAATAAAAAAAATGATGTTATTTATAAAGTGGTTAATGATAATACTAACTTAAACAATATTACGAAAATTTTGGAGTTGAATTCGAATTTATTAGAAGAAATGTCGATTTTCACAAAAGAACTCTCAGAAGAAAATTATGAAATTAAAAAAATGATAAAAAAAAGTTTTGATAATATGCAGCGTAATATCAAATTAAATCAAGATAGAAATATGCAATTAAGTGACACTTGTGGCTTTGACCGTGATATAGAGAAATCAATAATTGGAAAAGTCGAAATAGATACAATTAGGACAGTTATTGAAACAAATATCAATATGGCTGGGAATATGGGTGTATATGGACATTTTGAAAATGCTTTTTTCAGTAAACAATTCATAGAGACGCTGAATGTCTTTAGGCCTGTTTCAAGAGAGAAAAGTCTAAGTTATCCATCTGTTCAAATGAGTACGGATATGTCACCGGAACAGTTTGTTAACAATATAAAAAAAATGGATACACTTATTGTTTCTAATTCTGAAGTTGTAAATAAATTATTCAAAAAACATTTAATAGGTAATTTGGCGAATAAAATAAGCGATACTTTGGCTTTGGTTATTCCTTATAATTCGTTAGAAGAGCAAGAATTCACAATCAATTGGGGAGAGGGCTTTGATCCTGTTGAAAAGGCATCTGAAAGTTATTTTAGATGGTTTACTGAAGATTCGGTGGGAAAAATATATGTTTTAAACCGTGGCGACCATAAACAAGCAATAGAAGTCAATTTTACAATTGCAAGCTTAGATTACAGTTCTAGATTTGAAGTTCAGTTTAATGGTGTGCTAAATGACTATGCTGTTTTGGGTGGGGAAGTGACTTGTAAACTTATTGGTGATGCATATCCGGGAATTAATGAGATTGCAATAACTCACTATGGGAATGAAATTATTTTAGGCAAATTCGACAGGAAACTTAGATACTGCATTAAGAATTTAAGTATTAATATTAGCAAGTCTGATAATGATAACCTGACAATAGCATCTTATGAAGCCTATAAAAATATGGTAAGTTTCACGGAACTAGAACTTTGGATAAAAGATAAAACCATTCGGACGGAGCTTCATAAACAGGGTTTCTTCGAAGTCGATAAAGTACTCGTCGGAGATAATCAAGAGGTAGTAATTGAACAAACTTCTAGGTTTAGCTATCAAAATGGCTATCGGATGCTAGGAACCAAAAATGATGAAACCCCTAATCGTGGAATCGAAATTTACTTTGCAAGGAGAAAAGGAGCTAATTATATTGGATAATAGCGCTGAAAAATTATATGTATTTGCGGGATTTGGAATTGAATATGTTCTAAATCCGTTAGCTAACTATTTTAGGAATCAGGGCTTAGATGTTATTGAAATAGACATGTATAATCATGGCAATACAACGGTCGAAGAACATATAAATGAAATAAGGCATAGGCAAATTGTTTTTATTACATCTTGGCATTTGTTTTTTGATCAACATAATTTTGAACCCTATAATAAAATGAAAAAGAAGGTCATGTCTCCGTTGGAGTTAATGTCTGCGCTGAATCCGCTCAAATCATATTACTATCCTCACGATCTAGCGTGTTATCTTCATCCAATCGAATATAAATGGATAGATTTATTTGATGCTTTTTTAGTACCTAAATTGAATAAGGATACATTCCGTGCAGATGGATTAACAGACATTGTTGAAGTTGGATGGATCAAAAAAAACATTGCTGTAAAAGGTCAAACGATAGATTCGAATAATATAAGCGCATTATATTTACCTTCAAACATAGAATATTCATTATCTAAGTATACACCACGAGAATATGTGGATACTTGGAAGCCTTTTGTCGGACTTGGAATAGCGGTCAAGTTGCCTATATGGGATGGCTTAGACGAAGTATGTACTATTGCTAAGGAAGAAGGATTCACTTTGATTGATGGTTCTATTTCATTGTTCTCAATTCTATTAGAATATAATTTAATTATTGGAAATGGGACATCTTCAGTTATATATGAAACGGCTCTAAGTGGCATACCAATTATTTCCTTAATGGATGGTGCTGAAAGCGATACTTATTATAAAAGTAAATTACCAAGTGGCGTAATTACAAAAACGATTGAAGAAGCTGCTGATTATATCAAAGACATAAGAGGTGGTAGAACACAGTTGCATTATAAAGAAGATTTGCTTAAACCGTTCGACTTTGATTTAGCTTTCAAGACTATTACTGGATGAATGAGGTGAGCGTATTTTATGAAAGAAAAAATTCTAATTATTGGAGCAGGGCCACATTCAAAAGTTATAATCGATATGGTGCTTGAAGAATCAAAATATGAAATTGTTGGTTTGGTTGATAAGGAGCAGGGGTTTGAAGTTTTGGGAATTCCTGTGATAGCGGATGATTCTGCGCTTGTTACGATTTATGAATCTGGTATTAAAAAAGCCTTTATAGCTATTGGAAATAACAGAATTAGGGCAAAAATCTATCAGGAACTTATCAAAATTGGCTTCGAACTGGTAAATGTAGTAAGTCTTAATGCGAAATTATCTCAGCACACAAAGTTAGGAAATGGTATAGCAATAATGCCAGGCGCAGTTATAAATGCGGATGCTGTTATTGGGGATAATTGTATAATAAATACAAATGCATCGATTGATCATGATTGCATTGTTGGCAAAAATGTCCATATAGCACCAGGCGTAGCTATATCGGGTTCTACCCATATTGGTGAAGGAACTCAAATTGGAACTGGAGCATCAGTTATAGATAAAGTAACAATTGGAGAATGGTGTATAATTGGAGCAGGTTCTGTTGTTGTTAGCAACATTGAATCGAATACGAAAGCATTTGGTGTTCCTGCAAAAACTATAGAAAAATTGGAGGAGAAAATATGAACAAGTTTATACCAATAGCAGTACCTCTTTTAAATGGAAATGAAAAACAATATGTTAATGAGTGTTTGGATTCAACTTGGATTTCTTCAAAAGGAAAATTTATTGATTTATTTGAAAATGAATTTGCATCTTTCTGTGATACTAAATATGGATTAAGTTGCTCCAATGGAACGGTTGCACTTCATTTGCCTTTAATAGCGTATAACTTACAGGCTGAGGATGAGGTAATTGTTCCTACGTTGACTTACATTGCGACTGCAAATGCCGTTAAATATTGTGGTGCAACACCGGTGTTTGTTGATTGTGAAGAAGACACTTGGAATATGGATCCTCTAAAGATAGAGGAAAAGATTACGGAAAAAACTAAAGGGATTATAGTTGTTCATTTATATGGAAATCCAGTTGACATGGATCCTATTATGGAAATTGCTAAGAAATACAATCTTTTTGTTATAGAGGATGCAGCAGAAGCTCATGGTGCAATTTATAAAGGACGAAAAGTAGGTTCAATAGGTCACGTTGGGGTATTTAGCTTATTCGGAAATAAGATTATTACAACTGGTGAAGGTGGCATGGTAGTTACGAATGATAAGCAACTTGCAGATAAAATGAGGTTGCTAAAAGGTCAAGGCATGGACCCTGAGAGAAGATATTGGTTTTCTGTAATTGGATATAATTATAGAATGACAAATATTCAAGCGGCAATAGGATTGGCACAAATAGAAAATATTGATAATCATATTCAAAATAGAAAAAGAGTTTCTGAGTGGTATAAAAAGTTTATTAAAGAAATGGATTTGAATATAAATATTCAAACAGACTGCAAAGATTCAACGAACGTATTTTGGATGTTCTCTGTACTACTTAAAGAGAATTCAAGGGTAACGAGAGATGAACTCATGGGGAAATTGTTAGAAGATGGCATCGAAACAAGACCAGTATTTTACCCGCTTCATCAAATGCCGCCATACTTTGAAGACACTATGGCATATAAGAATTCAGATAAAATAGCTCAAAGTGGTCTAAATTTACCATCTCACGGATTACTGACTGAAGAAGATGTTGAGTATATTTGTAGTTGTATAAAAAAATATATTTAGTGTATAAACTATATTATAGAAGGTAAATATGAAGATAATAATAGCTAGCACCATAGTCCCATTCATAGAAGGTGGGGGCACATTTATAGTTGATTGGCTTGAACAGAAATTAAAAGAAGCCGGACATCAAGTTGATACTATAAAAATCCCCTTTTCCTCAAATTACAAGCTTATGACTGAGCAGTTGGTCGGCTTAAGGTTATATAATCTTGAAGATATGTGTGATAGATTAATATGTATTCGCATGCCAAGCTATGTTTTAAAACACCATGAAAAATACTTGTGGTTTATTCACCATTATAGAGAGGTATATGACTTATTTGGAACGCCATACCAAGGCGTTCCAAATACCGATGAAGGGTTGGCAATAAGGGAATTGATTATGCGAGCCGATGATTTAGCGTTCTCAGAATCTAAAAAAATATATACAAATTCAAAAATTGTATCTGGGCGACTAAAAAAATTCAATGATATAGATTCTGAAGTAGTCTATCCACCACTCTTGAACCCGGAAATATATCGGTGTGACGAATATGGTGACTATATTTACTACTCAAGTAGAGTTTGTGTTCCTAAGAGACAGTTACTGGCAGTAGAAGCAATGAAATATACGAAATCAAATGTTAAGTTGTTGATTTCTGGACGTTCTGAGAGCAGTGTCTATTCTAAAGAAATTGACAAGGTAATCGAAAAAAACAATATCGGTCATAAAGTTATTATCGAGGATAGGTGGATTAGCGAAAAAGAGAAAAGTGATTATTTTTCAAAGTCTTTAGCTGGCCTCTATATACCGTTTGATGAAGATTCTTATGGATACCCATCACTTGAGGCACATCATTCTAAAAAGGCAATAATCACTTGCAAAGACTCTGGTGGTACAGACGAATTAATAATTGATGGTTATAATGGGTTTATTACAGAGCCACAACCAGAAGAACTCGCTAAGGTATTTGACCAACTATATAATAACAAAAATATGGCCAGTGAAATGGGAAAAAATGCGGAATCAAGATTAACTGAACTTGAAATAAATTGGGAAAATGTAATAAGGAGGTTCACTACTTGAAAATTGCCATAGTTTCGAATATGGTTCCTTTCATATATGGGGGAGCAGAGTTTTTAGCGGATAGTCTTAAAGATAAGTTGATAGAATATGGTCATGAATCTCAAGTTATTCGTCTTCCTTTTAAGTGGGATCCACCAGATGAATTAATTAAAAATATGATGGCAGTTCGTCTAACAAAATTAGAGAATGTGGATAAAGTTATTGCTTTAAAATTTCCAGCCTATTATATTGAACATCCCAATAAGACGCTGTGGTTATTACATCAATTTCGACAAGTCTACGATTTATGGGGTACGGAGTATCAATCTGTACCAGATAATGAATATGGAAATCAAATAAAAAATTCAATTATTCAAGCGGATAACCACTATTTAGGGCAACTTGAAGGCAGAATTTATACAAATTCGAAAGTGGTATCTGATAGGCTTTATAAGCATAATCATATTAAATCAGAAATTCTATACCCACCTTTAATGGATAGTGAAAAGTTTTTTGCAAGTGAGTATGGCGATTATATTTTTTATCCTAGTCGTGTTAGTCACTATAAAAGACAACACTTGGCAATTGAGGCGATGCGGTATACTAAGTCGCCTGTCAAATTAGTTATTGCAGGCAAGGGTGATACAAAAGCGGATGAAGAGTTCTTGAAAAAGATTATTGAGGATTATACGCTACAGGATAAGGTAACTTATTTGGACACATTTATTACACAAGAACATAAGGCTGAATTGTTTTCAAAATGTTTAGGATGTATTTATATTCCATATGATGAAGACTCCTATGGGTATGTTACGTTGGAGGCATTTCATTCTGAAAAACCTGTAATTAGTTGTTTAGATTCAGGTGGCACAGATGTGGTTGTAAAAGACGGACAAACTGGATTTATGTTAAACTCAGATCCTGAATTGATTGCTGAAGCAATGGATAAATTATATTATGATAAGAAGAAAGCTCAGGAAATGGGAAAAAACGGGCTTCAACTTATTGGCGAGTTAGGGATATCGTGGGATAATGTTATAGGAAGGTTATTAAAATGAGAGTAGCGTGGTTTACACCATTTAGCCAAGCAAGTGCAATTGGTAAATATAGCAATATTGCAACGAAGTATTTAAGTAAATATGCACATGTTGAATTATTCGTAGTAAAAGCAGATAAAATGCACGAGACGACGTTAAAAAAGAATTACTATGACAGGAATAGTAATTTGACTGAAAGACTTTCAGAATTTGATTTAATAATATATAACTTCGGAGATAACTTGCTGTATCATCTAGATATATATGAGCAAGCAAAGAAACATCGTGGTATTGCTATTCTTCATGACTTAATCATGCATAATTTTTTCAGAGGATACTATTTAGTAGATCATAATAATGTGAGTGAGTATATAGATAGCTTAAATGAATTATATGGTGAAAAAGTTGCTCAAAGAGGCTTGTCGTATTTTAATAATACAAATGGTGAAGATAAGCCATTTTGGGAAACCGATGAAATTTTAAAATACACTTATTTGGAAAAAATTTATGAGATTGCTGAAGGAATCGTTACACATTCAGAATATTTACTCAAGAGAGTGCAGCAAGACTATAATGGTCCTTCAACGCTAGCTTATTTTCCATTTGAGGCGGATGTTTTTAATGGCAATGATTACCCAGAAGAATTTAAGCGGAACAAGATTAATTTATTAACAGTTGGCAATGTTAATCCAAATAAACGCGTGGATAAGATAATCAAGATATTAGGAAAAAATAGCATGTTGAGAGAGAAAATCAATTACGTTATGGTTGGTTCTCTTTCAAATGTTGGATATGTTGAGAAAGTAAAAGCAATGATTCAAGAATACAATCTCGAAGAATCTGTTCAACTGCTCGGATATCGAGATGATTCTTCTTTGTTTTCTTATTTAACACATGCTGATATAACAGCAAATTTAAGATATCCAGCAATGGAAGGTGCTTCATGGTCATTAGTTGAACAAATGAATTTTGGAAGGCCGATATTAGTAACTGACACTGGCTTCTATAAAGAGATGGCTGATAATTGTGTTTGCAAAATAAAGGTTGAAGATGAAGAGAATGATTTGGTGAAGTGGCTAGATAAGTTGGTAAAAGACGAATCTTTGAGACTTGAAATAGGAGAATCAGCTAAGTTATTTGCTTTAGAAAAATTTGAACCTACAAAATATTGCAATAAGATAACTAACTTTGGAAGTGAAGTCCTATTTAATCGACCATTAAATGCATTAATTAATCGACTTTCTTATGAAATGAAAGTTATGGATGTGAAAAAAAGGATGGCAATAGTAGATGAGTTATCTTCTGAGATGGAAAAATTATTTTATAAATAGGCTAATAAAAATAGATTAAAGTGAAATTATAAAAAACACCAAATGAGTTAAGGAGGTGCACCGGTGATGAAGAATAGGGATGTGCAGTTTTATTATCAGAATATGGCAAAAAAAATAAAAAGGCCCGAAGAAACCAGAAATAAAGCTAAAGACTTTTCTAAGTATGATATTGAATTTATGAAGCAGTATTCCAATAAGGAACGAGTACTATTAGATTTAGGGTCAGGAACAGGGCTGCTTGTAAATCACTTGTGTGATGATTTTAAAAAAATTATTGCAGTTGAAAAATTTCCTGAGTTCTCCAAATTCATAAAAACGCATGATAAACTAGAAGTCGTTAATCAAGACATAATTGCGTTTGAAACGGTTGAAAGTGTTGATATTATATCATTGTTTGGTGTGATGAATTGTTTTAATCAAGAAGAAGCTATTGTTATTTATAATAAAGTCTATGATATGTTATCAAATGATGGGCTATTAATTATAAAGAATCAGATGGGCGTTTATCAAGATGTCATTGTTGATGGTTGGTCAGAAGAATTAGAAACAGAGTATTTTGCAGAATATAGAAATGTAGATTCGGAAATATCTGTATTGAGAACGTTAGGATTCACTGATATCGATAAAGTGGATATTTACCCACAAGAATATAATCGGTGGGATAATACTCATTTCTATGCGTTAGTATGTAGGAAATAAATTGGAATTAGCTATATAGGTTATTGAAGTAAACTATCATCTTAATTAATAAGAATAGAGGTATTGTTTTGAGAACAGCTTATTGTTTTGATTTGGATGGAACATTGACTAAAGAAGAAATCTTGCCATTGTTATCACGGGAAATTGACTTATTCGAGGAAATGTCTGCCTTAACCGATGCAACTATCCAAGGCATTATCCCTTTTAAAAAGTCATTTTTGTTAAGGTGTCGACTTTTAAGTGAAATAGAGATTTCTCGCGTAAATGAAATTATTTCTGGGGTATCATTATATAGTGCAATAATTGAGTTTATTAAAAATAAAAACGAAGATTGTTACGTAATAACTGGGAATCTAGATGTTTGGATAAAAGACTTGATTGATATAATTGGCTGTTCTGTCTATTGTTCAAAAGGTGAAGTCGTAAATAATAAGTTAATTAAAGTAATCTCTGTATTAGGTAAAGATGAAGCAATTAAAGAACTTCGAAAAACTTATGATAAGATTGTAGTAGTTGGTGACGGCATGGGAGATGTAGCAATGTTTGAAGAAGCTGATGTAAGAATTGCATTTGGAGGTACACATAATCCGATTCAAACGTTGATTCAAAACTCCGATTTTATTACTTATGAGGAGAATGCATTATGCAGATTATTGAACACGTTATAATTAGTGCAGCCGGCACTGGATCAAGATTAGGCATGAATATGCCAAAATGCTTGGTGGATATTGGTAATAAAAAAATAATTGACTATATTCTTGATTTGGTTGTAGACATAAAGGATGTGCGTATAGTCGTTGGATTTATGGAAGAAAGAGTAATTGACTACGTGCGAAAGATTCGGAATGATGTAGTATTTGTAAGGAATCCATATTATCAGACAACATCAAATTCATATAGCGTGCATTTAGCAACTCGAGATTTAAATAAACCGTTCCTCATTATAGATGGAGATATGTTGATTGAAGCGGAAAGTTTTGTTAAATTTATAAGCGAATGCACAATTTCCGACAGTTTAATAGGGATTACAGAGAGCAAGACAGAAGAAGCTGTTTTTGTGGAACTCGATGAAAATTCACATTTGGTTGAGTTTACTAGAGAACGGCAACTTAAATATGAATGGTCGGGGCTTGCATACTTGAATAATATTGACATTAGTAAAACTGGTGGATATATATATAAAGAATTAGAAAGATATTTACCGCTGAAAACGGCCATCATTGAGTGTTATGAAATTGATACTCCAGAAGATTTGAGCCTTGCAATTAATAAGTTTATTACGATAAATAAAAAGAAATAGCACTAGTTTTCCCTCGCTAATTGATAACTATAGCGTTTGTACACATTATTGTCATAAAAGCAGTATATCATTTTCAAAATAAGTTTACCGGAAAGGAATATATTGAACTATGAATGATAAACTAATAAACAATAAAAGAATACAAGAAATATGCATTGTTTTGTTGTTTTGTGCGTTGCCTTTACTTCTATATCGGGATATTTTATTTAATGGATCGATCATGATAAGTGGTGATGGCGTATTAAATTATATTATAAAGACTTTTTTCTCAAATGGAATTGCGAATGGGTATATCCCGTTATGGAATAGATATCTACTTTCAGGATTACCCTTTATGTCAGACATTCAAAATGGCTTCTTTTATCCTCTTAATATTATTTATTTATTCTTTAAACCTAATGATGCAACAAATCTTTTTTATCTTGTTCATTTATCACTAGCAGGTTACTTTACGTATTTATATTCAAAAGAGATTTACAAAGATCGTTTTATTGCAGTTATCGTAGGCATCATTTTTATGTTTGCTACAATACTAGGAGGTCCACGAAAAAATCATATTAACATCGTTAGTACAATTACATGGCTTCCTTTAATCTTATTCACATTGGAGAAGTATAAAAATACTAAAGATGCTCGTTGGTTACTTGGGACATCTATCAGTATGGCAATTCAATTTTTTTCAGGATTTCCTCAGAGTGCCTTATACTCAAACATGGCAGTGTTTGCTTATTTTATATATGTACATGTAGATCAAAAAATTGACATGAGAACGTTAGTTAAGAATACCTTTAAGTGGTTAGGACTGTATGTGCTGTTAATCTCAATACAATTAGTACCTTTAGGTGAATTGATAATTCAGTCTGGTAGAGCCAGAGTACCCTATGACTTCTTCTCTTTTTATTCGTATGATTTGAGATTAATATTAATGAGTATTATTCCGAATCTGTATAATAACTTGTATGCTCCATTTGGAGAATATGCATCTTCAGGAATAGATAACGAAATTTATATTGGAATTATTGCATTTATTTTTTTCTTATTTGCTATACGTAATTATTTTAATAAAGATAAATTTGTAAAAAGTGCCAGTTTGATTTCTGGATTTTTTTTCATATACGGAATGGCGGGGAATATACCGTTAATCGGGAAAATAATATGGAAAATACCTGTATTGGGTTCTTTTAGAGTGTGTGCTAGAGCATTATTTATTGTTATTTTTTTTGAAATAATCTTATTTGGTTACACACTTACAAAATTAAAATTTGAAGACGATATAAAAGGATTAATTAAATATTGTGAAAGATGGTTAGTTATTGTAATTTCAATTTCATTTGCATTATTTTCGGTCATGACACAACCCAATACACCAGAGGCGTTAAAGGCTAAGTATGGCACATTATCGCAAGTTTACGTAATTCCGGTTGTAATCATAATCTTAATGATAATAATGTTAAAAATATTATTAAAATCAAGAAAAGAGATTATCCGGACCGGAATAGTTCTAATCATAGCTACAATCATTTTGGTAGATGTGGGTCGATATAGTATAGTTCATGCAAAGTTCAACTATGAGGCCGATGCTGCTATTAAACCAAATAGTGAACTTGAAAGCATCTTAAAGGATAAGGAAAATATACCGTATCGATCATGGGGATTAATAGATAGTCCGGAGAAATTGTTCGATAATAATTTAGACTTCGTTAAGTCAAATTACGGAATGTTTAACCAATATATGACATTGAATGCTTATATAACATTTAATGATAAAAAAATGGCTCATTATTTTCCGGATACACAAATGTTTGTAACACAGAATGAGTTATTAACGAAAAATAATGACTTTTTATCAATGCTGTCTGTAAAGTATTTATTTGATTCTTGGGATTCGGTGAGTAAGTTAAACATAAACAACTATACAACGGGTAAAGTTATTTATGAGAAAAAGGATATTCTTATCGATACTAAAGCTGAAGAACTATTTGTCTCAGCAGATGAAATAAAATTGGAGCCAAATTCAAAATACAGAGTAACTTTAGATATTAATTTTGAAGAGGTACCAGCTATATTTTATGTTGATTTTTACAGCAGTAATTATGATAATCCTATGCAAGATGGACTATTTGAGAAAATAGGTCCTTCAAAACAAAGTTACAGTATCATCATAGACACGGATGGTGAAAAGTTGCCTGAAAACACGTATTTCAGGATAATATCTAAATCTGGCAAAAATATAAAAATTAGAAGTGTTCAAGTCGAAAAATTAGAGATTCAAGAAGATTCTACGGTATATAAAAAAATATTGTCATTTGATAATACTGTCGTTTATGAAAACTTAAATGCAAAGCCATTACTTTATATTCCAAATAAAGTAATCAATTCAGATGGTTCTTATGAAGCAATTGAAAATAAGGATAAGGATAAGGTTGCTTATGTTACAGGGTTAGAATCTGAAATCAATAACTATGATCAAAATGCTGTGATAAGCAATTTGGAGATAAAAGATAATTCAGTAAGCGCTAAAATTACCAGTAAAGGAAATACCTTTGTAAATCATACACAGCTAATGTACCCTGGATGGAAAGTATTTATAGATGGCAAAGAAGTTGAAAACTATACTGTAAATAATTTAATTCAAGGAACTGTGGTGAGTGAAGGGGAGCATGTAATTTTATTTATTTATAATCCAATGAGTCTAAAAATAGGCTTTGGGGTTACATTAATCGGTATAATTTTGGTTCTGCTAAGCTTAAGAAAAAACAAATATTCTAAAGTAAACAACTAATACTCTAATACGAAAGGATGGAACTTAAATGAAAGTAGTAATACTAGCAGGTGGATATGGTACAAGAATTAGCGAAGAATCGCACTTAAAACCCAAACCAATGATAGAAATAGGTGGCATGCCAATTTTATGGCATATCATGAAGTCGTATTCACATTATGGATATAATGAATTTATTATATGCTGTGGCTATAAAGGCTACGCGATTAAAGAATATTTTGCAGACTATTATTTACATCGCTCAGACATTACATTTGATTTTGCAAATAGTAATAATTTAGAGATTCATAATAATGTGGCAGAGCCTTGGAAGGTTACTTTAGTGGATACAGGCCTGAATACGATGACTGGTGGTCGTGTTAAAAAGATTCAAAAATATATCGGAAATGAAGCATTCATGTTAACTTATGGAGACGGTGTATGTGATATAAATATTAACGAACTGGAAGCTTACCACAAAGATAATGGTAAATTAGCTACGATTACTGCTATTCAACCAGGTGGACGATTTGGAGTCCTAGATATAGAACATGGCGGAACTATATCTAATTTTAAAGAGAAAAATAAAGAAGACGGCGGTTGGATAAATGGTGGATTTATGGTGCTTGAACCTCAAATCTTTGATTTAATAGATTCAGATCAAACTATTTTAGAAAAGTTTCCACTTGAAGAACTTGCACGAAAAAAAGAGTTGACTGCATATAAGCATGACGGTTTCTGGCAATGCATGGATACTTTGCGTGACAAACTTCTTTTAGATGAACTACTGGAACTTAATAAAGCTTCATGGAAGGTGTGGGAATAGTGAATCTAGAATTTTATAATGGGAAAAGGGTTTTTATTACTGGACATACAGGTTTTAAAGGAACTTGGTTAAGTAAAGCATTAGTTCATGCAGGTGCTATTGTCACAGGGTATTCACTGGAACCAGCCACACAGCCTAATATCTTTGAAATGATTGAGTTAAACCAAGATATGAATTCTATCATAGGTGATATCCGCAACTTAGATGCATTACAATCAGCGTTAAATGAAGCGGAGCCAGAGATAGTTTTTCATTTAGCAGCGCAGCCGTTGGTGAGAGAGTCATATAGTGATCCCGTTAGCACTTACGAAATAAACGTAATGGGTACTATTAATTTACTTGAGGCAATTAGAAATTGCGGGTCAGTTAAGTCAGTCGTAAATGTTACAACAGATAAGGTTTACGAAAATAAAGAGTGGGCTTGGGGCTATAGAGAAAATGAAAATCTTTGTGGCTACGATCCGTATTCAAATTCTAAATCATGTTCAGAATTGGTTACTT